>NZ_JALBYS010000041.1:0-52689 GCF_022678525.1 Serratia sp. PGPR-27
ATCGTCGGCAGCGTCAGATGTGTATAAGAGACAGCGGCAAGGGTTACTAGACGTCCAGCAACAGACGAGCCGGATCTTCCAGCATCTCTTTGACCGTCACCAGATAACCGACGGATTCCTTACCGTCGATCAGGCGGTGGTCATAAGACAGCGCCAGATACATCATCGGCTGGATCACCACCTGACCATTGACCGCCATTGGGCGATCTTTGATGGCGTGCATGCCCAGGATGGCGCTCTGCGGCGGGTTGATGATCGGGGTGGACATCAGGGAGCCGAATACGCCGCCGTTGGTAATGGTGAAGTTACCGCCGGTCAGCTCTTCCACGGTCAGTTTGCCGTCGCGGCCCTTAACGGCCAGCTCTTTGATTTTCTTCTCGATGTCAGCCATGCTCATGGCGTCTACATCGCGCAGTACCGGCGTCACCAGGCCGCGCGGGGTAGAAACCGCGATGCTGATGTCGAAGTAGTTGTGGTAAACCACGTCGGAACCGTCGATCGACGCGTTCACTTCCGGGAAGCGCTTCAGCGCTTCAACCACCGCCTTGATGTAGAAGGACATGAAGCCCAGACGCACGCCGTGGCGTTTCTCGAAGGCTTCGCCGTACTGCTTGCGCAGATCCATGATCGGCTGCATGTTGATTTCGTTGAAGGTGGTCAGCATCGCGGTGCTGTTCTTCGCTTCCAGCAGACGCTCGGCGACGCGTTTGCGCAGGCGGGTCATCGGCACGCGTTTTTCGCTGCGGCCGGCCAGAGCCGGCTGCGGTGCGGCTTCAACGGCGGCGGCCGGTTTGGCGGCGGCGCCGCCTTTGGCCAGGTGCGCTTCCACGTCTTCACGGGTGATGCGGCCACCCACGCCGGTGCCTTTGATGGCGCCGGCATCGAGGTCGTGTTCGGCGATCAGGCGGCGAATCGCCGGGCTGAGCGCGTCATTGCTTTCTTCTTCCAGGCTCGCGGTCGCGCGCTGTGCAGGCGTGGACTCTTTCTCCTGGCTCTTCTCGGCGGTCGGTTTGCCGGAGCTGTCGCCTGGGCGGATGCGGCCGAGCAGCTGGCGAGACAGCACGGTCGCACCCTCTTCTTCCACGATAGCATCGAGAATGCCCGCTTCACTGGCCGGCACTTCCAACACCACTTTGTCGGTTTCGATTTCAACCAGGACTTCATCACGCTGCACGCTGTCGCCCGGTTTTTTGTGCCAGGTGGCTACGGTCGCATCGGCAACCGATTCAGGAAGGTCAGGAACCAGAATATCTACGCTACTCATTTAGCTTTCCCTTAAGTTTTTTATCATCTGCTTGCCGACCCCTCGGCCGGCAAGCGAGCGAACATTAGTCAATATTCAGCGCGTCGTTCACCAGAGCCTGCTGCTGCTTCTGGTGTACGGACATATAGCCCACCGCCGGAGAAGCGGAGGCCGGACGTCCTGCGTAACGTAAAGAAGCCCCGAACGGCACCACTTCACGGAAGTTGTGTTGGCTGCAGTACCAGGCGCCCTGGTTCAGCGGCTCTTCCTGACACCAGACGAAATCATGCACGTGCGAGTATTGCTCCAGCACGGCCTGCACGGCCTGATGCGGGAACGGATACAGCTGCTCGATGCGCACGATGGCCACGTCTTTCTGCTCGTTCTTGCGACGCTGTTCCAGCAGGTCGTAGTAGACCTTGCCGGAGCACAGCACGACGCGCTTGACCGCTTTCGGATCCAAGTCGTCGATCTCGCCGATCGCCGGCAGGAAGGTGCCGTTAGCCAGCTCGTCCAGCGAAGAAATCGCCAGCGGGTGACGCAGCAGCGACTTCGGTGACATCACCACCAACGGACGGCGCATACCGCGCAGCGCCTGACGACGCAGCATATGGTAAACCTGCGCCGGCGTAGACGGGACGCACACCTGCATGTTCTGCTCTGCGCACAGCTGCAGATAGCGTTCCAGACGCGCGGAAGAGTGCTCAGGGCCCTGGCCTTCATAGCCGTGCGGCAGCAGCATCACCAGGCCGCACATACGGCCCCATTTTTGCTCGCCGGAGCTGATGAACTGGTCGATAACGACCTGTGCGCCGTTGGCGAAGTCGCCGAACTGCGCTTCCCAGATGGTCAGCGTGCGCGGTTCCGCCGTAGCGTAGCCGTATTCGAACGCCAGCACCGCTTCTTCAGACAGCACGGAGTCCCAGACCTTGAATTCGCCCTGGCCGCTGTGGATGTTCGCCAGCGGAACATAGACCGAACCGTTTTTCTGGTTGTGCACCACCGCGTGACGGTGGAAGAAGGTGCCGCGGCCGGCGTCTTCGCCGGAGATGCGGATGGGAATGCCTTCATCCGCCATGGTGGCGTAAGCCAGCGTTTCGGCGGCGCCCCAGTCGAACGGCTTGTTGCCTGCGGCCATCTCGGCGCGGTCCGCGTAGATTTTCGCCACGCGCGATTGCATTTCGATCGCTTCCGGCACGGTGCTGATGCGGCGGCCCAGCTCCTGCAGGCGCTTCATCTCAACCTTGCTCGGGTACTCTTCGTCCCACTCGTGGTTCAGGTACGGCGACCAGGTGAAGGAGTGCAGGTTCATCGGACGCCACTCTTCAACCACGCAATCGCCGCGGTCGAGCGCATCACGATAAAGGTTGACCATTTCCGTGGCATCTTCCAGGCTGGCCACTTTCTGTTCGGTCAGAACGTCAGCATAGATTTTGCGCGGCGTAGGGTGTTTCTTGATCTTCTGATACATCACCGGCTGGGTGGCGCTCGGCTCGTCGGCCTCGTTGTGCCCATGGCGACGGTAGCAGACCAGATCGATCATCACGTCACGCTTAAAGGTGTTACGGAAATCCAACGCCAGGCGAGTGACGAAGGCCACGGCTTCCGGATCGTCCGCGTTAACGTGGAAGATCGGTGCCTGAACCATTTTGGCGATGTCGGTACAGTATTCGGTAGAGCGCGCATCCAGCGGGTTGGAGGTGGTGAAACCAACCTGATTGTTGATGACGATGCGCACGGTGCCGCCCACTTCGTAGCCGCGAGCCTGAGACATGTTCAGGGTTTCCTGAACCACGCCCTGGCCGGTGATGGCGGCGTCGCCGTGGATGGTGATCGGCAGCACCATGTTGCTGCGCGCTTCGTCCAGACGATCGCGACGGGCGCGTACCGACCCCATGACCACCGGGCTGACGATCTCCAGGTGCGACGGGTTGAACGCCAGCGCCAGGTGAACCATGCCGCCTTCGGTTTCCACGTCGGAGGAGAAGCCCTGGTGATATTTCACGTCACCGGTGCCGAGGTGTTCTTTATGCTTGCCGGCGAATTCGTCGAACAGATCGGCCGGCTTTTTGCCCAGCACGTTGATCAGCACGTTCAGACGGCCGCGGTGGGCCATGCCCAACACCACTTCGCGCGTGCCGTTCTTGCCGGCGTGGCGCACCATCTCTTTCAGCATCGGCACCAGCGCGTCGCCGCCTTCCAGCGAGAAGCGTTTGGCGCCCGGGAATTTGGCGCCCAGGTAGCGCTCCAGGCCTTCCGCCGCGGTCAGCTCGTTCAGGAAACGGCGTTTTTCGTCGGCGGTAAAGCTGGCGCGCCCCACCACCGACTCGATGCGCTGCTGGATCCAGCGTTTCTCTTCGGTGTTGGTGATGTGCATGTACTCAGCGCCGATCGACCCGCAATAGGTCTGCTTCAGCGCGGCGTACAGATCGCCCAGCTTCATGGTTTCTTTGCCGATGGCGAAAGAGCCCACGTTGAAGGTTTCCTGGAAATCGGCTTCGGTCAGGTTGTGGTAAGCGGGATCAAGGTCAGGAACTTGCTCGCGCTGCCACAGGCCGAGCGGATCGAGGTTGGCATGCTGATGCCCGCGGAAGCGGAAGGCGTTGATCAGCTGCAGTACCTTGACCTGTTTGGCGTCGGTTTCCGGATCGGTGATGGTGGTGTTGTAGCGCGCGGAGTCTTTCGCCAGGCGGCGGAAGTAATCGCGCGTTTGAGAGTGAAGCTGATCGGGTTTGACACCCGCGGTTGGTAGCTGTTGAAAAATGGAACGCCAGCTATCTTCAACGGAACCCGGATCGGTTAAGAAGTCTTCATAGAGCTGCTCTATGTAAGACTGGTTCGCGCCCGCCAGATAGGAGGAATCCAGCCAGGCCTTCATTGCGCCGTTCTGCATCATGATCCCTTAAGCTTTGAAGCTTTAGTTTTCGCCGTGGTTAACATAATTACCGTGATGAATACGGTTTGCCGTAAAACGGTTCACTCGACGTACTTGCGGCCATGTCGGCCCGATACGTTCTGTTATGGACCTTGCGGTCCCTTACAAGGAACCTCTAAAAACCGGCGGAAGAACCAGGCTGCATAGCGCCGCAGCCGCGGGTCAGTTTTTAGAGGTTCCCTCCCCTATGGGACGTGCGCCGGAAAAAGAGCCCGGCGCAGCATCTCATTCCGTTTATGCGCCGCGTTGCAGCAGCATGGACTTGATATGCCCGATCGCACGCGTCGGGTTCAAGCCTTTAGGACATACACTGACACAATTCATAATGCTATGGCAGCGGAAAACACTAAAAGCGTCGTCCAGATCATCTAAACGTTCTTGCGTTTCCGTGTCACGGCTGTCGATCAGGAAGCGATACGCCGCCAACAGACCGGCTGGGCCGATGAACTTGTCCGGGTTCCACCAGAACGATGGGCAAGAGGTCGAGCAGCAGGCGCACAGGATGCACTCGTACAGACCGTCCAGCTTGGCGCGCTGCTCCGGCGACTGCAGGTGCTCGCGCGCCGGCGGGTTCTTGCCGTCGTTCAGCAGGTAAGGCTTGATCTTTTCATACTGGGTGTAGAACTGCCCCATATCCACCACCAGATCGCGCACCACCGGCAGGCCCGGCAGCGGACGGATCACGATCTTGCCGTTGCCTTTGCGCAGCGACGAAACCGGAGTGATGCACGCCAGGCCGTTTTTACCGTTCATGTTCAGGCCGTCGGAACCGCACACGCCTTCGCGGCATGAGCGACGGAACGACAGGGTCGGGTCTTTTTCTTTCAGCTGGATCAACGCATCCAGCAGCATCATGTCACGGCCTTCTTCCGCTTCCAGGGTGTAGTCCTGCATGTGCGGGGCATCGTCGACATCCGGGTTGTAGCGATAAATGGAAAATTCGAGTTTCATCTGTCGATCTCCGCAATTAGTAAGAACGCACTTTCGGCGGGAATGCCGGGCGCAGCTTCGGTTGCATGTTCACTTCGCGGCGCGTCATGCTTTCCGATTGCGGCAGATACAGCGAATGGCACAGCCAGTTGGCGTCATCGCGTTCCGGATAGTCGAAGCGGCTGTGCGCGCCACGGCTCTCGGTACGGAAGTTGGCCGACACGGCGGTGGAATACGCGGTCTCCATCAGGTTATCCAACTCCAGGCATTCGATGCGCTGGGTGTTGAACTCGCTGGAGGTATCGTCCAGGCGTGCGTTCTTCAAACGTTCACGGATCACTTTCAGTTCTTCCAGGCCCTTGGCCATCGCATCGCCTTCGCGGAATACCGAGAAGTTGTGCTGCATGCAAGACTGCAGCGCTTTGCGAATTTCGACCGGGTCTTCGCCGGAACGGGTGTTGTTCCAACGGTTCAGACGATCCAGCGAGGCTTCCACGTCGGAGTCGCTGGCGTCACGGCTCACGCCCTGCTCTTCCAGCGATTCCTGCAGGTGCATGCCGGCGGAACGGCCGAACACCACCAGATCCAGCAGCGAGTTGCCGCCCAGGCGGTTGGCGCCGTGCACCGATACGCAGGCGATTTCGCCCACGGCGAACAGCCCCGGGATCACCACGTCTTCACCTTTCTCGTTCACGGTCAGCGCCTGGCCGGTCACCTTGGTCGGAATGCCGCCCATCATATAGTGACAGGTTGGGATAACCGGGATCGGCTCTTTCACCGGATCGACGTGCGCGAAGGTGCGGGACAGTTCCAGAATGCCCGGCAGACGGGATTCCAGCACCTCTTTGCCCAGGTGATCCAGCTTCAGCTTGGCGTGCGGGCCCCAAGGACCGTCGCAGCCGCGGCCTTCGCGGATTTCGATCATGATCGAACGGGCAACCACGTCGCGGCCCGCCAGATCTTTGGCGTTCGGCGCATAACGCTCCATGAAGCGCTCGCCGTGCTTGTTCAGCAGGTAGCCGCCTTCGCCGCGGCAGCCTTCGGTCACCAGCACGCCCGCGCCGGCGATGCCGGTCGGGTGGAACTGCCACATTTCCATGTCCTGCACCGGCACGCCGGCGCGCAGCGCCATGCCGACACCGTCGCCGGTGTTGATGTGGGCGTTGGTGGTGGACTGGTAAATGCGGCCAGCGCCGCCGGTCGCCAGCACGGTGGCCTTGGCTTTGAAGTAAACCACTTCACCGGTTTCGATGCAGATAGCCGTGGTGCCGACCACCGCGCCGTCCTGGTTTTTCACCAGATCAAGCGCATACCACTCGGAGAAGATGGTGGTGTGGTTTTTCAGGTTCTGTTGATACAGGGTGTGCAGCAGCGCATGGCCGGTACGGTCGGCTGCGGCTGCGGTACGTGCCGCCTGCTCGCCGCCGAAGTTCAGCGACTGGCCGCCGAACGGGCGCTGATAGATGCGGCCGTCGTCCAGACGAGAGAACGGCAGCCCCATGTGTTCCAGTTCCAGAATCGCTTCCGGGCCGGTTTTACACATATATTCGATGGCGTCCTGGTCACCGATATAGTCGGAACCTTTCACCGTGTCGTACATATGCCATTCCCAGTTGTCCTCGTGGCTGTTGCCCAGCGCGACGGTGATGCCGCCCTGTGCAGACACGGTATGGGAACGGGTCGGGAAAACTTTGGACAGCAGGGCACAGGTCGAGCCCGCTTGGGAAATTTGCAGCGCGGCACGCATGCCCGCACCGCCGGCGCCGATTACGACGGCATCAAACTCTCTGACTGGCAGTTTCATTTAAGCACCCCACACTACGATTGTTCCGTACAGTAAATAGACCAGCAACGCGACCACGACAGCCAGCTGCAACACCAGGCGAACCGCCAGCGGCTTGACGTAGTCCGTCAGCACCTGCCACAGCCCGATCCAGGCGTGCACCAGAATCGACAGCAGGGTCAGCAGAGTGAACACTTTCGTAATGGAAGTGGCGAAGAAACCGCGCCAGATGTCATAAGTGAGTTCCGGAGCCGTGACGAAAAAGCCCAGGATATACAGGACGTACAGGGTAATGATGATAGCGGAAGCGCGCAGCAGCAGCCAATCGTGCACGCCGTTGCGCCCTAATGCAGAAACGTTGTTTACCATACGAGGACTCCAGCCAGAACTGACAGCACGACGGTCAGACCGATCGCCACCTGGGCGGAACGGGTGCCGGCGGCCAAACTCTCTTCGATGTAGCCAAAATCCATTAACAAGTGACGGATGCCACCGCAAATGTGATAGGCCAGCGCCGTGAGGATGCCCCAGAATATGAATTTGACGATGAAGCTATTCATGATGGCGGCCGCCTGCAGGAACCCCTCTTGGGAAGAGAGTGACAGGCCCAGCAGCCAGAGGAGGATACCCACGGCAACGAAGGTAATTACGCCAGAGACTCGGTGTAAGATAGACGCTATCGCAGTTACGGGGAACCGGATCGTTTGCAGATCCAAGTTGACAGGTCGTTGTTTTTTCACGTATTTGCCCACACAGCTCTTATTATTTTCCTTCCTCCGGGCCTGGGCGGGGATCAGACAGCGTTAAGAGCCTAAAACCCTTACACGTCACGCGCTCAAACATCAACATCCTCTGTGCTCAAACGGCGCGCATTTATAACGCTGGGTGCTCCTACTTCAGGGTAATCCGGAGACCTGGCGGCAGTATAGGAGGATCACATTCTGATTACAATTCTCATACAACCGCTTTGATAACATTTCCCCCGAACAGTGATTCAGATCACGGATTTCACAATTAGTGCAAAATTAATTATCTGATTTGACAAGAGATCAACATTTCCATTACATATAGGGGCACAAACGGTCCTATGATGCGCTATGGGTCAGCAGATACACTTCCTCCCGGGTTCGAGTTATGCAACAGTGTATTTGGCGAACCTATCCCAATAGCCGTTGTTTCCCGCTCGAGTTTGCCGGCGTCTAAAGCAAATAAAGCACACAAAAACAGATTATTGGGATAGGTTCACATCTCTTCGAACAGCTCATAGGTAAGATTAACAGACTATAACGAATTACTATGAATCGTTAACAACTGGTCACCCGTCTCGTTCGCCTGGTCAGCACTCTGTACCCTACCCGCGCACAGTTGCGCAGTCGCTCACAGAGTTAGCGTCCGCACCATTTTTTTGCGGGCAACCTGCAGAGATTTAAGGTATTTCAGTTGTTAGTGGTTTTTAAAATAAGGCGCTAAGGAGACAGTAAATGACTGATAAGAAAGCGACGCTAACCATTAACGACAGCGAAGCTCCGATCGAACTGGGCGTATTGACACCGACACTGGGCCCCGATGTCCTCGATGTCCGCGCTCTGGGTTCCAAAGGTTATTTCACATTTGATCCCGGCTTTACCTCCACCGCTTCTTGCGAATCCAAGATTACCTTCATCGACGGCGACAAAGGCGTGCTGCTGCACCGCGGCTTCCCTATCGAGCAGCTGGCGAAAGAATCTTCCTACCTGGAAGTGTGCTACATCCTGCTGTACGGCGAGACCCCAACGCCGGAAGAGTTCGAAACCTTCAAGACCACCGTGACCCGCCACACCATGATCCACGACCAGATCACCCATCTGTTCCGTGGCTTCCGTCGCGACTCGCACCCGATGGCGGTGCTGTGCGGCGTGACCGGCGCGCTGGCGGCGTTCTACCACGATGCGCTGGACGTCAACAACGAGCGTCACCGTGAAATCACCGCGTTCCGTCTGCTGTCCAAAATGCCGACCGTGGCCGCGATGTGCTACAAATACTCCCTGGGCCAGCCGTTCGTTTACCCGCGCAACGATCTGTCCTACGCCGGCAACTTCCTGCACATGATGTTCGCCACCCCGTGCGAAGAGTACGTGGTGAACCCGGTGCTGGAACGCGCCATGGATCGCATCCTGATCCTGCACGCCGACCATGAGCAGAACGCCTCTACCTCAACCGTGCGCACCGCCGGCTCTTCCGGCGCCAACCCGTTCGCCTGCATCGCGGCCGGCATCGCCTCCCTGTGGGGGCCGGCGCACGGCGGCGCCAACGAAGCGGCGCTGAAAATGCTGGAAGAGATCAAGACCGTCGAGCACATTCCGGAATTCATCAAGCGCGCCAAGGACAAGAACGACTCCTTCCGCCTGATGGGCTTCGGCCACCGCGTGTACAAGAACTACGATCCGCGCGCCACCGTGATGCGCGAGACCTGTCACGAAGTGCTGAAAGAGCTGAACAAGAAGGACGACAACCTGCTGCAGGTGGCGATGGAGCTGGAACACATCGCGCTGAACGACCCGTACTTCATCGAGAAGAAACTGTACCCGAACGTCGACTTCTACTCCGGCATCATCCTGAAGGCGATGGGCATTCCTTCTTCCATGTTCACCGTGATCTTCGCCATCGCGCGCACCATCGGCTGGATCGCCCACTGGAACGAAATGCACGACGAAGGCATCAAAATTGCCCGTCCGCGTCAGCTGTACACCGGCTATGCCGAGCGTGATTTCAAATCCCAGCTGAAAACCAAGTAAGCCGCTTCCCCGGCTGAAACCGCACAGCGCCGCCCCTTCGGGCGGCGTTTTTTTTTGCTTATTTCTGGCAGCCCGGGCACCAATAAAACGGCCGCGACGACAGCTCGGTGCGCACGATCATCCCACCGCAGCGCTCACAGGGCTCGCCGCTGCGATGAAACACCTTGAAGCGAAACAGCGCGCCGTGATGGCGGTTGTCATCCGCCTGCCCGCGCGTCTGGTAGGAAAGGCGCGGCACCGCCAGCAATGCCTCCGCCAGGTGGCGCAGCGCCTCTGGCGCCAGATCCTGTGGTTTGTGCTGCGGCGCCAACTCGGCCTGCCACAGGATTTCGGCGCGCAGATAGTTGCCCAATCCGGCGAGAAACGCCTGGTCGAGCAGCATGCCGCTCAGCTGCCGGCGGCGAAAACGCGGCGTCAGCAACCGCTCCACCACATCGTCTACCGTCAGCGACATGTCCAACACGTCAGGGCCGATGCGTTGCAAAAACGGGTGTTGCTCTATTTCCTCGCGCGGCCCGACGGTAATGTCGGAAGCGCTGTAGAGCAATATCGCGCGGTGGGCGGTTTCCAGCCGCACCCGCAGATCGCGCTTGGTCTCCGGCGTCTCCCCCGCCGCCGCCACTTTCCACACGCCGTACAGCTGGTTATGGCTGTACATCGTCAGCCCGTTGGAAAAGTGGGTCAACAGCGCCTTGCCGCGCGGCTCGATGGCGACGATGCGCTCGCCGAGCAAACGCTGGCGATAATGTTTCAGCTGAGGAAAAGCGAAATCGACGGCGGTCAGCGGCTGATCGATCACCGCCGCCGCCAGTTTGTCCGCCGCCCGGCGGATCTCCGGTCCTTCCGGCATAGACCACTCCTTACATAGACCCGGCGCAGCCCGATGCGCCGGGGATTCTCTTGATTAATGCGTTGCGCCGCCCGCCACTTTCAGATCGTGTTCCACCTGCAACGCGATGGAAACGGCCAGCTCCAGCGCAAACAGCACCGTCGAGGCCGCCATGCTCGGTGCGCCGGGGTGCGCCGCCGCCTGTTCCGGCAGGTACGGGATATGAATAAACCCGCCCTTCACCTCGCGCTGGCCGCTCAACCGGTGCAGCAGGCCGTACATGACATGGTTGCACACGTAGGTGCCGGCGGTCTGCGAAACGGAGGCCGGAATGCCGGCCTCGCGCATCGAGCTGACCATCGCCTTGATCGGCAAGGTGCTGAAATAGGCCGCCGGGCCGCCGGCGACGATCGGCTCATCCACCGGCTGCTGCCCCTGATTATCGGGGATACGTGCGTCGTCGACGTTGATCGCCACCCGTTCAATCGTGATGTCGGTGCGGCCGCCGGCCTGGCCGACAGCCAGCACCATCACCGGCTGCACCTCGTCGATCGCCGCATTGAGCGCCTCCAGCGCCGCGCCGAACACGCACGGCAGCTGGCGCGCCACAATGCGCGTACCCACCAGCTCCATATCATTGAGCTGCTTCACCACTTCCCAGGAAGGGTTGAGCCGCTCGCCGCCAAACGGCTCAAAGCCGGTAATCAATACTTTTTGCATCCTTACTCCTACAGGAACATCAGGAAATACAGCAGGAACACGTTAACCAACAGCAGCAGCACGCCGGTCGGCACCTGCGCCTTGATCACCGCATTCTTGTCCGGCAGCTCCAGCAGCGCCGCCGGCACAATGTTGAAGTTCGCCGCCATCGGCGTCATCAGGGTGCCGCAATAGCCGGAGAACATGCCGATCGCCGCCATCACCGCCGGGTTGCCGCCGTGCTGCAGCACCAGGATCGGAATGCCGATGCCGGCGGTGACGATCGGGAACGCGGCGAAGGCGTTACCCATCACCATGGTCAGCACCGCCATACCGATAGCGTAGACCGCCACGGCGATAAAGCGGTTATCCACCGCCAGATACTCCTGGGTCAAATGCGAGATCGCGGTGCCGACGCCGGCGACGGTAAACAGCAGGCCAAGCGTGGCGAGGATCTGCGGCAGAATGAACGCCCAGCCGATCGAATCCAGCAGGCGCCGCGCTTCCTGCACCGGCTGCAACGCCTTCTCATGGGTCATTTTCACCGCGATCGCCAGGCCGATCAGGCAGCCGACGGTCATAGAGAACAGGGTGATCAGCGTCGCATGGTTACCGCTGCCGAACACCGCGCTTTGCAACGCCGGAATATTGTTGAACAGCAGCACGCCGATCACCGTCACCACCGGGATCGCCAATGCGGGGATAAACAGCTTGTTGCCTAGGCGCTTGGCGCTGGCCTCGCGCTCCTGCGGCGTTCGCTGATGATAGCTGCCGAGGCGCACGCCGCCGAAGCCGGCGATCAGGGCCATCACCACCACCACCACGCCAACGATGATGTGCAGCATGCGTTTCTCGTTGCTGCCTTCGCCGAGCACGTCGCCCAGCAGGCGGTAAGTCCAGTCGCCGACCAGGAACACCAGGCCGTACAGCCCCCAAAACAGCCCGGTGGTGATGCGGCGCGGGTTGGCGCGATCGCGGAAGGACATCACCGCCACAATCAGCAGCACCGCGCCGGCCAGCCAGTAGAGATATTGTTGCTGGAAGTTCATCGTGCTTCCCCCTTCGCCTGCAGCGCCGCCTGATTCAGCTGCGCCAGCTCGGCACTCAGCTGTTTATCCATCCGATACAGCCGGAAGGCGTGGATCAGGAAAGCGAAAATGGCGGTCGGAATGCCCCACAGCGCGATATGCAGCGGCTCGGTCTGAATGCCGCCGGACTCCAGCATAAAGTTGTGCATGAAGATGATCGCGCCGAAGGCCACGAAGATATCTTCGCCGAAGAACAGCCCGACGTTGTCGGTAGCGGCCGACATGGCGCGCAGGCGGTGGCGGGTGCGCTCCGGCAGCTCGCCGTAACGGTTTTCCGTCGCTCCTTCCGCCATCGGCGCCAGCAGCGGCCGCACCATCTGCGGGTGCCCGCCCAGGCTGGTCAACCCCATCGCCGCGGTGATCTCGCGCACGAACAGGTATACGATCAGCAAACGGCCGGCGGTGGCGCTTTTGATCCTGGCGATCCACGCCTGCGCCCGCTCTTTCAACCCGTGGCGCTCCAGCAGGCCGATCACCGCCAGCGGCAGCAGCAGGATCAGCGGCAGGTTACGGGTGTTGAGAAAGCCCTCACCGAGCTTTTCCAGAATGACGTCCAGCGGCATCAGCGCCGCCAGACCGGTGATGATGCCGGCGGCGATCACCACCAGCACCGGATTGAAACGCAATACAAACCCGACCACGATAGCGGCGATGCCGATCAGTGGCCAGAGATTCACGGCCTGTTCCATAGTCTTCCCTCGATATTTTCTAATAGTTTTTTGCTTGTGATGTTGTGTCTTGCTTTACGGCTTTACTGCTCCGCGCTGACGCGGATCCCCTGTTGAACAAAACTGTCACGCAGCTTGCGCGCATACGCCAGCGCATGCTCGCCGTCCCCGTGCAGACAGACGGTTTCCGCCTGTACGGGGGCCCAGACGCCATCCACGCTGCGCACCCGGTGATGGCGCACCATCTCCAGCGTTTGCGCCAGCGCCTGTTCGTCATCCTCGATCAACGCCCCCGGCAAACCGCGCGGCACCAGCGTGCCGTCGGCCTGATAACCGCGATCGGCGAACACCTCCTGCCGGGTGGTCAGACCGAGCCGTTGCCCGGCGCGGATCAGCTCGCTGCCGGCCAGCCCCACCAGCCGCAGCGCCGGATCGACCGCCTGCACCGCCCGGGCGATGGCTTCTGCCAGTGCCGGCTCAACCGCCGCCTGGTTGTACAGCATGCCGTGCGGCTTAACGTGCACCATCACCCCGCCCTCGGCGCGGGCGATGGCCGCCAGCGCCCCGAGCTGATACACCACCTGCGCGTACACCGTTTCCGGCGGCAGCTGCATGCGGGTGCGGCCGAAATTCTCCCGATCGGGAAAACTCGGGTGGGCACCGATCGCCACGCCGTACTGCAATGCCCAGCGCACCGACTGACGCATGGTCTGCGCATCGCCGGCGTGGAAGCCGCAGGCGATGTTGGCCGAGCTCACCAATTGCAACAGCGCCTGGTCGTTGGCGCAGCCTTCGCCGAGATCGGCGTTCAAATCAACGATCATGTAACCCCCAGGCAATCTGTCGAAGGAAAAGATCCTGCTCGGCCTTGGCGCGCTGCGCCTCGGCCAGTGAACAGAGCACGAAATGGATCGGTTCGCCGAGACGGATCTGCGCCAAATGGTAAAGATCGGCTTCGATCACGCAGGCGATGCGCGGGTAACCGCCGGTGGTTTGCGCATCGGCCATCAGCACGATCGGCTGGCCGTTGTGCGGCACCTGCACCACGCCGGGCATCAGGCCGTGCGACAGCATCTCTCTGTCGGTGGTGCGAGCCAGCGGCGTGCCGCCGTGCAAACGGTAGCCCATGCGGTTACTCTGCGGGCTGAGCTGCCAGGCGGCGCGCCAAAACGTATCTTGCGCCTCTTCGCTGAATTCGGCGTACTCCGGCCCCGGCAACGCACGGATGCGATTGGTGAACAGCAACTGCTTCACGCCACAGCGGGTTTGCGGTTCAGCGGCGGATTTACCCAGCGGCAACCGATCGCCGTCCTTCAGATTACGCCCCTCGCACCCGCCAAAAGCGGCTTTCATGTCGGTGCTGCGCGAGCCCAGCATTTCCGGCACGGCGATACCGCCGGCGATCGCGAGATAACTGCGCATGCCGCGCTTCGGCGTGCCCAGCACCAGACGCTGCCCCTTTTTCACCGGGTAGCGCCAGCCGGTCCACAGCGGCTTACCGTCCAGCTGCGCGTCGCAGCCGGCGCCGGTCAGGGCGATCCAGCCGGGACGGGTAAACTCGGCGCTGAACTGGCCGAGCGTGATCTCCAGCCCGGCGGCCTCCGGCGCGTTGCCCACCAGCAGGTTGGCGATCTTCAGCGCCGGTTGATCCAACGCGCCGCCGGTACTGATGCCCAGACGGCGAAATCCTTCACGGCCCAAATCCTGCACCGTGGTATAGATGCCGGCGCGCAGAATAATCAGCATACGCCCTCCTTCTGCGGCACAAAGCGTACGCTATCGCCCGGGCGCAGCAGCGTCGGCGGCATTTCATGCGGATTGAACAGCGCCAGCGGCGTGCGGCCAATCAGCTGCCAGCCGCCGGGCGTCACCAGCGGATAGATGCCGGTCTGGCCGCCGCCGATGCCGACGGAGCCGGCCGCCACCGCCAGACGCGGTTCAGCGCGGCGCGGCGTCGCCAGTTGTTCCGGCATGCCGCCCAAATAGGAAAAGCCCGGCTGAAAGCCGAGGAAATAGACCACATAGGCCGCCGCCGCGTGGCATTCCACCACCTGTTGCGGCGTCATGCCGGTATGACGCGCCACCTCATCCAGGTCGGGGCCCTGTTCCCCGCCGTAGATAACCGGAATATCCACCTGACGCGATTCCGGCGTCAGGCGCTCTTTGCTCTCCCACCCCTGCTGCAGCAATGCCAGCATCGCTTCGGCGTCGGCCTGCGGCGTATGCAGCAGCAGCGTCAGGTTATTCATCCCCGGCACCACTTCCCGCACGTCGGGATGGTGATTCAGCTTTTCCGCCAGCGCCCAAATGCGCTGCTGGCTCGGTAACGTCACCGGCGGCGACAGTTCAAGCACTACCGCTCTTTCACCCAACAGGTAATAACGTGCTTGTTGCACCCTTATTCTCCTTATTATCGCGCTGAAAAACACACCAGTTATGCGTGACGCGGCCCCGGCTGTCAATAGAACGCAACCATAAGGAAAATAAGGAAATAGCGCGGTAAAAGGATTCAGCCGGCGCGCAGGCCGGGCTGGATCCGGGGAAGAAAAAGATCAGGCGGGATTCGGGATATCGATAAAGGTCACATCAAAGCCGTGGTGCTGGGCCAGCCAGTCCCCCAACGCCTTCACGCCGCCGCGCTCGGTGGCGTGGTGACCGGCGGCGAAGAAATGCACGCCCATTTCGCGCGCGCTGTGAATGGTCTGCTCAGAGACTTCACCGCTGATGAACGCATCGACGCCGAAGCGCGCCGCGCTGTCGATAAAGCCCTGACCGCCGCCGGTGCACCAGGCCACCCGGCGAATATGCTCAGGCGCGTTATCGCCGCAGTGCAGCACCGCGCGCCCCAGCCGGCTTTCGATGCGCTGTTGCAGCGCTTCGCCGGTCAGCGGCTGTTCGAATTCCCCGTGCGGTACCAGCGGCTCGATTTCACCAATCACCCGAATGCCCAGCGCCTGCGCCAGCTGCGCGTTGTTGCCCAGCACCGGATGCGCGTCCAGCGGCAAATGATAGCCGTACAGGTTGATGTCGTGGGTCAACAGCGTTTTCAGGCGGTTGCGCTTCATGCCGCGCACCGCCGGTGCCTCGTTTTTCCAGAAATAGCCGTGATGCACGATAATCGCGTCGGCCTGATGCGCCACCGCGGCGTCCAGCAGCGCCTGACAGGCGGTGACGCCGGTCACGATGCGCTGTACATGCGCACGCCCCTCTACCTGCAAACCGTTGGGGGCGTAGTCCTGAAACGCCGCGGCGTTCAGTTCCGTGTTGATCAGTTGTTCCAGATCGAGGTTACGCATTCTCTTCTCTCTTCATAGTCAAAATGTCTGCCGGTCGCCCTGCGCCATCAGGATGAATTTCACCCCCAGATCGTTGCCCTGCGCCAGCTGCTGCGCAATGGCGGCGCGCGTGTCTTCGCCCTGCTTCAAGCTGGGCTTGATGTGGCTGATCACTACCGGCAGACCGTTCAGCGAGCCTTCACCGCCGCTGTACTGCGTCAGGTTCTTCAGCTCCTTCAGCAGCCAGGCCGGCGTCAGATGGCCGTACAGATGTTTGTCCTCCACCCCGTTGGGGTAAGAGGTTTCGATAATCATGCCCTTGAGCTTTTTCTGCTCGACAAGCGGCCCCAGCACGCGCCAGACGGTATCGAGATCGCGCGACTGCTCCACCTTATCCGGCCCGGTATCGCCGAAATAGGCGAAGAACTCGTTGCCGTTGGAAATCAGCAGCATCGACGACGGGTAGCGATCGTGGCTGAGCGGATACATCACGCCGGTCAACCCGGTCAGTCCGAGGGTAAACCGCTGCTGCGGCCGCACCGTTTGCAGCCGGTAGGTGCCCAGCCGCGCACCGTTGCCGGCATCGGTAAAGTTCGGCCAGGCCTTCCAGTTAAAGTAATGGTTGCGCAGGGTCAGCACGGTGTCCGCCTGGGCGTAAACGGTTTTTTTATTGTCTTCCGGCGAGCCGACGATCAGCCCCGCCACGTGGTCCAGATGGCCGTGGCTGATAAAGTAGCTGCCGATCAACTGCCGAAACACGTAGCCCTGCGGCGTATAAGGCGCGGCCAGCTCGGGCGTCACCTGCGGGAAGCTGCCCTTCTCCAGCCCTTTGGCGATGCCCGGCAGCAGCGAACCGGCGTCCAGCGCCACATACTGCGGCTGATTGTCGCTGCGGATCAGGTAGGAAGTCAGGTTGCCGTCGCTGACGCCGCCGTCGACGCCCAGCGCCACCACGTCAAAGCCGGCGATCGCCAGCGCGGAATAGCCGCTCAGGCACAGGGCCAGCACCTTTTTCATCATTGCGTCGCTCCTTGCAGTTGCCTCAAGACTCTCCCCGTTTCGCCGCCTCGAACGCCGCCAGCGTCTCCAGGCGGGCTTGCTTATGATCGACGATCGGCAGCGGGTAATTCAGCACGCATGGCTGCTTTTCCGCCCAACGGTGGGGATGATGGATGTCATTGTCGGGCACATCCGCCAGTTCCGGCAACCATTTACGGATAAAAGTGCCTTGTGGATCAAAACGTTCACCCTGGGTGGTCGGGTTGAAGATGCGGAAATACGGCGCGGCGTCGGTGCCGGTGGAAGCCGCCCACTGCCAGCCGCCGTTGTTGGCCGCCAGATCCCCGTCCAGCAGTTGCGACATGAAATAGCGCTCCCCGGCCCGCCAGTCGATCAGCAGATCCTTCACCAGGAAACTGGCGCTGATCATGCGCAGCCGGTTATGCATCCAGCCGGTAGCGTTCAGCTGGCGCATGGCGGCATCGACGATCGGATAGCCGGTCTCGCCCCGCTGCCAGGCCTGCAGCTTCGCCGCGTCATCGCACCAGCGCACTTTGTCCGTCCAGGCGATAAACGGCCGATGGCGGCACAGCTCGGGATAGGCCACCAGCAGATGGCGGTAGAACTCGCGCCAAATCAGCTCGTTCAGCCAGGCGAAAGCGCCGCTCTCGCGATCTTCCAGCAGCTGCGGGCATTCGGCGCGCAGGCGGTTAAAACACTGGCGCGGCGACAGCGCGCCGATCGCCAGATAAGGCGACAGGCTGCTGGTGCCGGCGATGGCGGGCAGATCGCGCTGGCGAAGGTAATCCTGCACTTGCTCACGACAAAAGGCGCGCAGCCTCTGTAGCGCGGCCTCCTCGCCGGCGGGATAGTCATTCCCGATGTCCGCCGCGGGATAATCGAACGCCGCCGGCGCTTCAGGCGCTGGCAACGCGCCATCGGCACGGATCTTCGGCGCCGGCAGGCAGCTCACGTCGGACTCAGTCAGGCGCTGAATAAAGGCGTTGCGAAACGGCGTATAAACCTTGTACATCTCGCCGCCGCCGGTTAGCACGCTGCCCGGCGGCAACAGCAGGCTGTCATCAAAACCGTGGCACGTTACCCGTCCATTCAACTGCTGCTCCAGCCGCGCATCGCGTCGCCGTTCATTCAGTTCGTACTGGCGGTTGTAAAACAGCGCGTCCACCTGCTCTCGCCGGCAATACTCCGCCAACCAGTCGATCGACGCGGCAAAGTCCGTGCCGGCATGGCAATGCAGCGCAATGCCCTTTTGCGCCAGCGCCTGCTGTACCGCCCGCAGGCTGGCGTGGATCAGCGCCGCCTGCCGCGGCGCCATCTCATGCTGCCGCCACTGCTGCGGGGTGGCGATAAACACCGCCAGCACCCGGGCTTTGGGAACGCTGCAGGCGGCGTGCAGCGCTTTGTTGTCGGTGATACGCAGATCGTTACGCAACCAGACCAGATGCGTGGTCATAAAACTCCTTGTCAATCAATGGCCGTAACGCAAACGCAGCGCCTCCGGGTAAGGTTCGAAATAGCGTTGTTCCGCCAGATAACTGTCGGGGTATTCCGCCATGTAATGCTTAAGCAGCGCGATCGGCGCCAGCAGCGGCTGCATGCCCTGCCGATAACGGTCGATCAGGTGCGCCAGCTCCTGGCGCTGCGCCGCGCTGAGCTGACGGCGGAAGTACCCCTGCACGTGCATCAGCACGTTGGTATGGTTGCGGCGCGTCGCTTTGTGCGCCAACAGCGCCATCAGGCGGCTGCGGTATTCCACGGCGAAGGCCTCCAGCGAGTCCCAGCGGTGAATATCGGCGACGAAGCGCCCCAGCTCGCGATAAGCCGGCTGCGAATGCGCCAGCAGTGAAAGCTTGTAGCGGCTGTGAAACGCGATCAGCCCGCCGCGGGTCAGCCCCTGGCGCCACAGCATATTCAACTCATACAGCGCGTACACCCGTTCAATGAAGTTTTCCCGCAATGCCGCATCCTGCAATCGTCCGTCTTCTTCCACCGGCAGCCACGGCATCTGACGCAGCAGTTCGGCGGTAAACAGCCCGACGCCGTTTTTACGCGAGTCCTTGCCGTTCTCGCTGTAGACCCGCACCCGCTCCAGGCCGCAGCTCGGCGACTTGGCGCAGACAATATAACCGCACAGGTGCTGCAACGCGGCCACGCGCTGCGCGGAGAAACTGCGCATCTCCTCGGTCAGATCCACGCTCGCGTCGTTGCTATAGCGCATCGCCGGCCAGGGCTGCGTCTGTTTCACCAGGCGCAGCGCCGGGCGCGGCGTGGGCAGGCCGATCGCCATTTCCGGGCAAACGGGCTCAAAGCGCACATAGGGCGCCAACTGTTCCACCGCAAAGGCCAACCGCTTGTGGCCGCCGTCGAAACGCACCGTCTCGCCCAGTAAACAGGCGCTGATGCCGATAGGGATCTTGTCGCTCATACCGCTCTCCCGCGTTGTTAGCCGATTGAGGAAAGTGTAGAAGAATGGCTTGCCAAATACGACCTTGCGCTTGACGGCAGCGGGCTCGGGGCATAAAAAAACCCCCGCCGCAGGGCGAGGGTTGTTCGTGAGTCGGCAGTGACTCAGTAGAAGTCGCAGGACGCCAGTTCCGCCTGCTGCAGCCAGACCGGCTTGTCGCTGGTTTTTGACCAGACGCGGTGCAGGTAGCTGTAAAAACGCCCGCGATCGCTGCGGAACAGCATCACCGGCAGGGCTAAAATGCCCGCGATAACCACTGCGCTGCGGCGCAGGAGAATCCGATGCAGTGAATAAGCGTGATAGGTCGTAGACATGCGAACCTCCTTAAAAACGCCTGCCGTTGATTTGTCAGGGAAAACGGCGTCGGCGTATCAAATGAACAATCGGTAATTTGGTAACTGGACAAAATTTTAGCGCACTTGATGAAAGTTTACTACTCATCCGACCACTAAATCGCACAAAAAATCGCTAATCACCGCAGTGATTCGTAATTTTGTTACAATCAAGTTAATTTTTAACTAAACATGGGTTACATTGTGGTTATTATTCGGTTCTTCATCCCACGCCTCAGCCCCGGCTTATTCACACATCAGGCGCAATCTCGCCGCAAGCAGGCTGCCTGAAACGGCCAATTTCCGCTGAAATTTCAGCCATTTTTATACTTTTTTTACACCTGCCCGCGCGATTTTTTCATCTTCTTTCTACCCCTCTCCCTACACTGCCTCTATCAAAAACAACACCTCTGGAGGTGTCCCGTGAGTTTCAGCGTTATTGGTGGTGCGCTGTTGGTCCTGCTGCTGTTGGCCTATCTGGTCTACGCCCTGTTTAACGCGGAGGATTTCTGATGGCGGCTTCAGCCTTTTTACTGATCGCCAGCTTCCTGCTGGTGCTTCTGCTGCTGGCCCGGCCGCTGGGCGGTTTTATGGCGCGCCTGATCGAAGGTGAGCCGCTGCCTGCGCTGCGCGCAGTGGAAGCCGGCGTCTGGCGCGCCTGCGGCATCCGCGCCACCGAGATGAATTGGTGGCAGTACGCGCTGGCGATCCTGGCGTTCAACCTGCTCGGCCTGGCGCTGCTGTTCGCCCTGCTGATGACGCAGGGCTCGCTGCCGCTCAACCCGCAGGGCTTCCCGGGCCTCTCCTGGGATCTGGCGCTCAACACCGCCGTCAGCTTCGTCACCAACACCAACTGGCAGGCCTACAGCGGCGAAAGCGCCCTCAGCTATTTCAGCCAGATGGCCGGGCTGGCGGTGCAGAACTTCGTCTCCGCCGCCACCGGCATCGCCGTGGCCTTTGCGCTGATCCGCGCCTTTACCCGCCGCGCCGGCAAGACCGTCGGCAACGCCTGGGCCGATCTGTTCCGCATCACGCTGTATGTGCTGCTGCCGATCGCGCTGCCGATCGCCCTGTTCTTCGTCAGCCAGGGCACGCTGCAAAACTTCCTGCCTTACCTGCACGTCACCACGCTCGAAGGCGCGCAGCAGACGCTGCCGATGGGGCCGGTCGCCTCGCAGGAAGCGATCAAGATGCTCGGCACCAACGGCGGGGGGTTCTTCGGCGCCAACTCGGCGCACCCGTTCGAAAACCCGACCGTGCTGACCAACTTCGTGCAGATGCTGGCCATCTTCCTGATCCCCTGCGCGCTGTGCTTCTCCTTCGGCCAGCTGGCCGGTGAAAACCGCCAGGGCCATGCGCTGATCTGGGCGATGGCGCTGATCTTCGTGGTGGCGGTGGTGGTGGTGATGGTCGCCGAGCTGGCGGGCAACCCGCACCTGAGCGCGCTGGGCGCCGACAGCAACATCAATATGGAAGGCAAAGAGTCGCGCTTCGGCATTCTCGCCACCAGCCTGTTCTCGGTGGTGACCACCGCCGCGTCCTGTGGGGCGGTCAACGCCATGCACGACTCCTTCACCGCGCTGGGCGGCATGGTGCCAATGTGGCTGATGCAGATCGGTGAAGTGGTGTTCGGCGGCGTCGGCTCCGGCCTGTACGGCATGCTGCTGTTCGTGCTGCTGACGGTGTTTATCGCCGGCCTGATGATCGGCCGCACCCCGGAATACCTGGGCAAGAAAATCGACGTTTACGACATGAAGATGACCGCACTGGCGATCCTGGTCACGCCGACGCTGGTGTTGCTGGGCAGCGCGCTGGCCATCGGCACCGACGCTGGCCGCGCCGGCATCCTCAACCCGGGCGCCCACGGCTTCAGCGAAGTGCTGTATGCCCTGTCTTCCGCCGCCAACAACAACGGCAGCGCCTTCGCCGGATTGAGCGTCAATACGCCGTTCTACAACCTGCTGCTGGCCTTCGCCATGTTCGTCGGCCGCTTCGGGGTGATCCTGCCGGTGCTGGCGATCGCCGGTTCGCTGAGCGCCAAGCAACGCCAGCCGGCGGGCAACGGCACCCTGCCAACCTATGGGCCGCTGTTTATCGGCCTGCTGATCGGCACCGTGCTGCTGGTGGGCGCGCTGACCTTCGTGCCGGCGCTGGCGCTGGGCCCGGTGGCCGAGCATTTGCAGCTTTGGTTGGCAAACTAACCGACGTCAGAGAGAGAATAAGAGATGACTCGCAAACAACGCGCGCTGTTTGAACCGGCTCTGGTGCGCACCGCGCTGATCGATGCGGTGAAAAAACTGGACCCTCGCGTTCAATGGCGCAACCCGGTGATGTTCGTGGTGTATATCGGCAGCCTGCTGACCACCGCCATCTGGCTGGCGATCCTCACCGGCCAAACCGACGGCGCCGCCGCCTTTACCGGCAGCGTCTCCCTGTGGCTGTGGTTCACCGTGCTGTTCGCCAACTTCGCCGAAGCGCTGGCCGAAGGCCGCAGCAAAGCCCAGGCGGAAAGCCTGAAGGGCACCAAGAAAACCAGCTGGGCGAAAAAGCTGGCCGGCCCGCGCCGTGACGGCGCCACGGAGAAAGTGGCCGCCGAGAGCCTGCGCAAAGGCGATATCGTGCTGGTGGAAGCCGGCGATACCATCCCGTGCGACGGCGAAGTGCTGGAAGGCGGCGCTTCGGTGGATGAAAGCGCCATCACCGGCGAATCCGCGCCGGTGATCCGCGAATCCGGCGGTGACTTCTCCTCGGTCACCGGCGGCACCCGCGTGCTGTCCGACTGGCTGGTGGTGCAGTGCAGCGTCAACCCGGGGGAAACCTTCCTCGATCGCATGATCGCCATGGTGGAAGGCGCCAAGCGCCGCAAAACGCCGAACGAGATCGCCTTAACCATCCTGCTGGTGGCGCTGACCATCGTGTTCGTGCTGGCCACCGCCACCCTGTTCCCGTTCTCGCAATACAGCGTCGAGGCGGCCGGCAGCGGCAGCGTGGTCACCATCACCGTACTGGTCGCGTTGCTGGTTTGCCTGATCCCCACCACCATCGGCGGCCTGCTGTCCGCCATCGGCGTGGCCGGGATGAGCCGCATGCTCGGCGCCAACGTGATCGCCACCAGCGGCCGCGCGGTGGAAGCCGCTGGCGATGTGGACGTGCTGCTGCTGGATAAAACCGGCACCATCACGCTGGGCAACCGTCAGGCTTCGGAGTTCCTGCCGGCGCCGGGCGTGAAAGAGCAAGAGCTGGCGGACGCCGCGCAGCTGGCTTCGCTGGCGGATGAAACGCCGGAAGGCCGCAGCATCGTGGTGCTGGCCAAACAGCGCTTTAACCTGCGCGAGCGCGATCTGCAGGCGCTGAACGCCACCTTCGTGCCCTTCTCCGCCCAGACCCGCATGAGCGGCGTCAACGTGCAGGAGCGCATGATCCGCAAAGGCGCGGTGGACGCCATTCGCCGTCACGTCGAATCCAATCAGGGCCACTTCCCGCGGGCGGTGGACGATCTGGTGGAAAGCGTGGCGCGCACCGGCGGCACGCCGCTGGTGGTGGCGGAAGGCGCCCGGGTGCTGGGCGTGGTGGCGCTGAAGGATATCGTCAAGGGCGGCATCAAGGAACGCTTCAATGAGCTGCGCAAGATGGGCATCAAAACGGTGATGATCACCGGCGATAACCCGCTGACCGCGGCGGCGCTCGCCGCCGAAGCCGGGGTGGACGACTTCCTGTCGGAAGCCACGCCGGAAGCCAAGCTGGCGCTGATCCGCCAATATCAGGCGGAAGGCCGTCTGGTGGCGATGACCGGCGACGGCACCAACGACGCCCCGGCGCTGGCGCAGGCCGATGTGGCGGTGGCGATGAACTCCGGCACCCAGGCCGCCAAAGAGGCGGGCAACATGGTCGATCTGGATTCCAACCCGACCAAGCTGATCGAAGTGGTGCATATCGGCAAACAGATGCTGATGACGCGCGGTTCGCTGACCACCTTCAGCATCGCCAACGACGTGGCCAAGTACTTCGCCATCATTCCGGCGGCGTTCGCGGCCACCTATCCGCAGCTGAACGCGCTGAACGTGATGCACCTGCACTCCCCCGCCTCCGCCATCATGTCGGCGGTGATCTTCAACGCCCTGGTGATCGTGTTCCTGATCCCGCTGGCGTTGAAAGGGGTGAGCTACAAACCGATGAGCGCCGCGGCCCTGCTGCGCCGCAACCTGTGGCTGTACGGGGTCGGCGGTCTGCTGGTGCCGTTCGTCGGCATCAAACTGATCGACCTGATCCTGGTCGCGCTGCACGTCGCCGGTTAACCATTGAGGGAAATGAACATGACGTATTTACGACCTGCGCTGGTGATGTTGATCCTGCTGACGCTGATCACCGGCATCGCCTATCCGCTGCTGACCACCGGGCTGGCGCAGCTGCTGTTTTCGGGCGCGGCCAACGGTTCGCTGCTGTACCAGGGCGACAAGGCGGTCGGCTCCGCGCTGATCGGCCAGAACTTCACGCGCGCCGACTATTTCTGGGGCCGCCCGTCGGCCACCGGCGATTCGGCTTATAATCCACAGGCCTCCGCCGGCAGCAACCTGGCGGCCACCAACCCGGCGCTGGATAAGGCTATCGCCGAACGCGCGGCGCAGCTGCGCCAGGCCAATCCGGCCATGAGCGGCCCGATCCCGGTGGATCTGCTGACCGCCTCCGGCAGCGGGCTGGATCCGCAGATTTCGATCGCCGCGGCGCGGTATCAGCTGGCGCGGGTTGCGGCGGCGCGTCATCTGCCGCCGGAACAGGTCGCCAAACTGATCGAAGACAACACCGATCGGGCCACGCCCAACTTCATGGGGGAATCGGTGGTCAACGTGCTGAAGCTGAACCTGGCGCTGGATGCGTTGAAGTAACGCGCCGTATTCAGCATAGTGATAGGGTTCGGCGTGCCGAACCCCTTTTTGCTTGGTAACACAAGGAATTGTCATGGTCGAAGAAGAACAGCAGCGTCCCGATCCCGATAGCCTGCTGGCGCTGGCCAATGAAAAACCGCGCGGCCGATTGAAGGTATTCTTCGGCGCCTGCGCCGGCGTGGGCAAAACCTACGCCATGCTGCAGGAGGCCCAGCGTTTGCGCGCTCAGGGGCTGGACGTGCTGGTCGGCGTGGTGGAAACCCACGGCCGCAGCGAGACCGCCGCCCTGCTCGACGGCCTGGCGCTGTTGCCGCAAAAGCGCATCCAGCATCGCGGCCGGCTGGTGCATGAATTCGATCTCGACGCCGCGCTGGCGCGCCATCCGGCGCTGATCCTGATGGATGAACTGGCGCACAGCAACGCCCACGGTTCGCGCCACCCCAAACGCTGGCAGGATGTGGAAGAGCTGCTGGACGCCGGCATCGACGTGCTGACTACCGTCAACGTGCAGCATTTGGAAAGTCTGAACGACGTGGTGGGCGGCGTGACCGGCGTGCGGGTGCGCGAAACGGTGCCCGACCACGTGTTTGACGAGGCCAGCGAAGTGGTGCTGGTCGATCTGCCGCCGGACGATCTGCGCCGGCGGCTGCACGAAGGCAAAGTGTATATTCCCGGCCAGGCCGAGCGCGCCATCGAGCATTTTTTCCGTAAAGGCAACCTGATCGCCCTGCGCGAGTTGGCGCTGCGCCGCACCGCCGATCGAGTCGATGACCAGATGCGCGAGTTTCGCGACACCCAGGGGCGCGAGAAAGTGTGGCACACCCGCGACAGCATTCTGCTATGCGTCGGCCACAACAGCGGCAACGAAAAGCTGGTGCGCATCGCCGCCCGCCTGGCGGCGCGGCTCGGCTGCCACTGGCATGCGGTCTACGTGGAAACCCCCAAGTTGCACCGGCTGCCGGAAAACCAGCGCCGCGCCATTCTGCGCGCGCTGCGGCTGGCGCAGGAGCTGGGCGCCGAAACCGCCACCCTGGCCGATCCGTCCGAAGAGCGCGCAGTGCTGCGCTACGCCCGCGAACATAACCTCGGCAAAATCATCATCGGCCGCCGCAGCGAGCAACGCTGGAAGCTGCGCGGCAGCTTCGCCGATCGCCTCGGCCGGCTGGGCCCGGATCTCGATCTGGTGATCGTCGCGCTGGACAGCGACGCCGCACAGCCGCCGCCGGGCAAGGAGCACGACGGCCGCAGCTTCAATGAGAAATGGCGCATGCAGCTGCGCGGCTGCGCGGTGGCGGTGGCGCTGTGCGCGCTGATCACCCTGCTCTCGCAGTGGCTGCTGCCGGGCTTCGATCAGGCCAACCTGGTGATGGTCTACCTGCTCGGCGTGGCGATCGTCGCGCTGTTCTTCGGCCGCTGGCCATCGGTGCTGGCGGCAGTGATCAACGTCGCCAGTTTCGATCTGTTCTTCGTCCAGCCCGAATGGTCGTTCGCCGTCAGCGATATGCAGTATCTGCTGACCTTCGGCGTGATGCTCGCCGTCGGCATCATCATCGGCAACCTGACCGCCGGGGTGCGTTATCAGGCCCGGGTGGCGCGCTACCGCGAGCAGCGGGCGCGCCATCTGTACGAAATGTCACGCGGGCTGAGCCGCGCGCTGACCGTGGCCGACATCGCCAACACCAGCCGTCATTTCCTCTCCAGCAGCTTCCAGGCGAAAACCGTGCTGCTGCTGCCGCAGGAAGACGGCCGGCTGCAGCAAATGATCGGCGAGGAAGGCGGGCTGCTGTCGGTAGACGAAGCCATCGCGCGCTGGAGTTTCGATAAAGGCTTGCCGGCCGGTGCCGGCACCGACACTCTGCCCGGCGTGCCTTACCAGCTGCTGCCGCTCAATACCCCCAAACAGACCTTCGGCCTGTTGGCGATCGAACCCAACAACCTGCGCCAGCTGATGGTGCCGGAACAACAGCGGCTGCTGCAAACCTTCGCAGTGCTGATCGCCAGCGCGCTGGAACGGCTGCACCTGGCGCGCAGCGCCGAAGAAGCCAAGCTGGACGCCGAACGCGAACAGCTGCGCAACTCGCTGCTGGCGGCGCTGTCGCACGATCTGCGCACCCCGCTGACCGTGCTGTTCGGCCAGGCGGAAATTCTCACGCTGGACCTGGCGGCCGAAGGCTCCAATCACGCCACCCAGGCCAGCCAGATCCGCCAGCAGGTGCTGAGCACCACCCGGCTGGTGAACAACCTGCTGGATATGGCGCGCATCCAGTCCGGCGGTTTCAGCCTGCGTAAAGAGTGGCAGTCGCTGGAAGAGATCGTCGGCGCTTCGCTGCACATGCTGGAGCCGCTGCTCAGCCAGCATCCGATCGAGGTCGAGCTGCCGCCGGAACAGATCCTGGTCAACTGCGACGGCAGCCTGCTGGAGCGGGTGTTCACCAACCTGTTGGAAAACGCCAATAAATACGCCGGCGCCGAGGCCACCATCGGCATTCGCGCCCGCACGCTGCCCGAGTGGCTGGAAGTCGAGGTCTGGGATAACGGCCCCGGCATCCCCGCCGATCAGCTGCAGCTGATTTTCGACAAGTTTTCACGCGGCAATAAAGAGTCGGCGATCCCCGGCGTCGGCTTGGGGTTAGCCATTTGTCGTGCCATTATTGAAGTGCATGACGGCCGCATCTGGGCGGAAAACGGCGCCAACGGCGGCGCCAGCTTCCGCTTCGTGCTGCCGCTGGAAAAACCGCCCGAGATCGACGGCGACGCCTTCGATCTGTAATCAACGCAGGGGAAACGTGAGCATAACGCCAACCAACATTCTGATTGTTGAAGATGAAAAAGAGATCCGCCGCTTCGTGCGCACCGCGCTGGAGAGCGAAGGCCTGCGGGTGTTTGAAAGTGAAACCCTGCAGCGTGGGCTGATTGAGGCCGGCACGCGCAAACCGGATCTGATCATCCTGGATTTGGGCTTGCCGGATGGCGACGGGCTGAGCTACATCCGCGATCTGCGGCAGTGGAGCGCCATTCCGGTGATCGTGCTGTCGGCGCGCAACGCCGAAGAGGACAAAATCGCCGCGCTGGACGCCGGCGCCGACGACTACCTCAGCAAGCCGTTCGGCATCGGTGAGCTGCTGGCGCGGGTGCGGGTCGCGCTGCGCCGCCACTCCGCCAGCCAACAGGAAAGCCCGCTGGTGAGCTTTTCGGCTATCACCGTCGATCTGGTGAATCGCCGGGTGCTGCGCAACGACGAAGATCTGCATCTGACGCCGATCGAGTTTCGCCTGTTAGCGGAGCTGTTGGCCAACGCCGGCAAGGTGATCACCCAACGCCAGCTGTTGAGCCACGTCTGGGGGCCGAACTACGTGGAGCACAGCCACTACCTGCGCATCTACATGGGCCATCTGCGGCAGAAGCTGGAAGCCGATCCGGCCCGGCCCAAACACCTGCTGACCGAAACCGGCGTCGGCTATCGTTTCATGCCTTAATCCCGGTGGGCGCGGTTTGCCGCGCCTTTACGCCGCCGGGCCCTTCTTCAATCCGACCATAAATTCCTTGAACGCCTCGCGCAGCGGAGCGAACACCGGGTGTTTGCGGTTTTCGATCATCACTTCGGAGAACAGTTTCAACCCCACGGCGAAGGCCGCGCTCTGCTCAGGGCCGAAGTTCAGATCGTCACGCGCCCGAATGCGCTCGACGATCTCGAGAATATCGTCGTGGTTGGTCACCTCAAAACTCAGCGGTGCCTTCTCGACGGGGTTGCCCTGGCGATCGCTCAGGGCTTCAACGGTAATGTTAAAACGGTGGCCGGGCATCAGTTCTCCTCCTGCTGCGTGGGTTGAATGTGCATTTCGCTTTCGATCGCCGCCACGGCGGTCAACAGTGCGGCGTTGATGCGCTCCACCTGCTGCGGCGTAAGATCGGCGCGCATCACGTTGCCGCGCAGCAGACTGCGCAGACGGTTCATGGCGTCGTAAATGCCTTCCGCCAGGTTGCCGTGCCGATGATGCTCGCGGCCGGCGCCCGCCAAACGCGCCAGAATGACCTCAACCACCTGTTGATGCTTTTGCAGCTCGCCCTCGCCCGCCGAGGTGATGCGGTAGCTTTTGCGGCCGTTGCCGGTGGTGAGCGGTTCGAGGAAATCCTGCTCTTCCAGCAGTGTCAGCGTGGGGTAAATCACCCCCGGGCTCGGCACATACAGGCCGGAAGAGGCTTCCTCGATCGCCTTGATCAATTCGTACCCGTGGCTGGGCTTGCGCGCCACCAGCGCCAGCAGCACCAGGCGCAGATCGCCGTGTTCGAACAGACGATGACGCCCGCCCCGGCCGCCGCGTCCGCCACGGCCATGCTCTTCGCCGTCGCCGCCGAAGTGATGGCGCCCACCGCGATGACGGCGCCCCTCTTCACATTCATGATGGTGATGATGCCGGTGTAAACCTAATCGATGAAACATAGGGTGATACCTCGCTCTAACAGTGAACATCAATACGAGGTTGTTTAGATATATCTAAACAGCGTCGATAACGCTAATCTAGATCGATATATCTAAATGCGCAAGCGCGTGCCATAAAAAAGATATATCTAAATTACAGACATAAAAAAAGCGCTGTAAAAACAGCGCTTTTTATCAGACGAGAACAGCGATTATTTGGCGGAAGCCAGCACTTCGCTGACGATCTCAACCGCTTCGTGCTCGATTTTCTCGCGGTGTTCCGCCCCGAGGAAGCTCTCGCAGTAGATCTTGTATGCCTCTTCGGTACCGGAAGGACGGGCCGCGAACCAACCGTTGTCGGTCATGACTTTCAGGCCGCCGATCGACGCGCCGTTGCCCGGCGCTGCGGTCAGACGCGCGGTGATAGGATCCCCGCCCAGCGTACTGGCCTTGACCATCTCCGGCGACAGCTTGGACAGCGCCGCTTTCTGCGCATGGGTTGCCGGCGCCTGGATGCGGTTGTAGCTTGGCGCGCCGAAGCGCTTGGCCAGATCGTCATAGTGATGCTGCGGGTTCTCACCGGTTACCGCGGTGATTTCAGCCGCCAGCAGGCACATGATGATGCCGTCTTTGTCGGTCGACCACGGCTGGCCGTTGAAACGCAGGAACGAGGCCCCGGCGCTCTCTTCGCCGCCAAAGCCCAGGCTGCCGTCGAACAGGCCGTCCACGAACCATTTGAAACCGACCGGCACTTCCACCAGCTTGCGGCCCAGGTCAGCCACCACGCGATCAATCATCGCGCTGGACACCAGCGTTTTACCTACCGCCACATCGGCGCCCCACTGCGGGCGATGCTGGAACAGGTAGTTGATGGCTACCGCCAGATAGTGGTTCGGGTTCATCAGGCCCTTCGGCGTGACGATGCCGTGACGGTCGTAATCCGGATCGTTGGCGAACGCCAGATCGAATTTGTCGCGCAGCGCCAGCAGGCCGGCCATCGCCGACTCGGACGAGCAGTCCATGCGGATGATGCCGTCGTGATCCAGGTGCATAAAGCGGAAGGTCTGATCGATGGAGTCGTTCACCAGCGTCAGATCCAGCTTGTAGTGTTCCGCCACGCGCTGCCAATAGGCGATGCCGGAACCGCCGAGCGGATCCACACCCAGCTTCAGGCCGGCGCGTTGAATGGCCGGCATGTCGACCACGTCAACCAGGCCTTCGACATAAGGCTGCACCAGATCTTTGGCGTGCAGGTGGCCGCTGTTCCAGGCCTTGTCCAGCGACTGACGCTGAACGCCTTTCAACTGTTGCGCCAGCAGATCGTTGGCGCGTTTTTCGATCACCGACGTCAGGTTGGTGTCGGCCGGGCCGCCGTTCGGCGGGTTGTACTTGATGCCGCCGTCTTCCGGCGGGTTGTGGGACGGCGTAATGACGATGCCGTCGGCCTGCGCGCCGCCGCGGCGGTTGTGGCACAGAATGGCGTGCGATACCGCCGGCGTTGGCGTGAAGCCGTTGTTTTCCTGCACGATCACATCGACGCCGTTGGCGGTCAGCACTTCCAGCACGGAAATAAAGGCCGGCTCGGACAACGCATGGGTGTCTTTACCCACGTAGCACGGGCCGGTGGTGCCCTGCTGATGACGAACTTCGGCGATCGCCTGAGCGATGGCGAGGATGTGCGCTTCGTTGAAGCTGTGGCGCTGCGCGCTGCCGCGGTGGCCGGAGGTACCAAACTTCACCGCATGTGCGGCATTGCCGGCTTCCGGTTGCAGCACATAGTACTGCGACGTCAGCTGGGCTACGTTGATCAGATCGCTTTGACGGGCGGGCTGCCCGGCACGTGGATTATTCGCCATCGACATATCTCCCTAATCCCTGTCGGTGACCGGGCAAATACGTCGCGCACGGCCATCATGACGGGCTGTTCGCTAAATTAGACGGTACCGCAAACTTTCTCGATCAGTTCCACCGGGAACTGCATGGTCTGCATGATGTGTTCGATCATGCTGCGCTTGCGGCCGGTATTGGTATTGGTGATCACCCAGTAAGGGGTGCCCGGTACATGCTTCGGCTTGGTATGCGTGCCGTTGGCCAGCAAGGTCTGCTGATCGCCGGCGAAATAGGTGCGGGTACGGCCGGTCAACGCCTCGGTGGCGGCGGCGAAACCGGCGGCATCGAGAGTATACAGCGTAGACAGCACCAGCATGAAACGGTTGACCGCTTTGTTCTGCTCGGCATATTCATCCGACAACAGCAGCTCACGCACAGCGCGCACGCGATCGCGCGGACGCTGCGCGGACGCCGTTTTTTCCAGCTCGACGGACGGCGGCGCACTGGCGGCAGGCAACGCGCGCACCGGCTGCCCGGCGGTGAATTTCAACATGCGGCGTAAAATATCGGACGCGCTTTCACCGATGTGTTGCGTGTGGCTGGCAATATAACGGTAAAGCTCTTCGTCGACTTCAATAGTTTTCATCTTTATCCAATACTGTTTTTTCTACTTAGAACCTGAAGCCAGATCCTGCATTCAAGCCATGGGATTATAAGGTTAAAAGCGCTGGGGCGAACACAACAATGTGCCTCCGGACTGAAAATGCAGACTAATACCTATAGCCGGCACTGCCAAGCCCGCGCCGCGAAAATTCCGCATGATTCATCGTGCGATTCAATCATGATACCCTAATCTGAATCTCTCTCAGTATGAACTTCGCCATGAAATTACATTATCAACTGCTGGCCGCCGAGTCAGACGCGCTGCCGGTGCTGCTGATCCACGGGCTGTTCGGCAATCTGGACAACCTGGGCGTGCTGGCGCGCGATCTGCATAAACAGCACAGTGTGATCAAGGTCGATTTGCGCAACCACGGCCTCTCCCCGCGCGCCGACGACATGAACTACCCCGCCATGGCGCAGGATCTGCTGGCGCTGCTCGACGAACTGCAGCTGGAGAAAGCGATCGTCATCGGCCACTCGATGGGCGGCAAAGCGGCGATGGCGCTGACCGCCATCGCGCCCGAGCGCATCGCCAGGCTGATCGTGATCGACGTCGCGCCGGTGGATTACCAAACCCGACGCCACGACGAGATCTTCGCCGCGCTGAAGGCCGTCAGCGCCGCCGGCATCACCCAGCGCCAGGCGGCCGCCCAGCTGATGCGCGACTACCTGCAGGAAGAAGGCGTGATCCAGTTCCTGCTGAAGTCCTTCCATCACGGTGAATGGCGCTTCAACCTGCCGGTGCTGATCGAACGCTACGAAGACATCACCGGCTGGCAGGAAGTCCCGGCCTGGCCACACCCGACCCTGTTCATTCGCGGCGGCCTGTCGCCGTACGTGCAGGACAGCTACCGTGCAGACATCGCCCGCCAATTCCCGCAGGCACGCGCGCACGTCGTCGCCGGCACCGGCCATTGGGTGCACGCCGAAAAACCGGAAGCGGTGCTGCGCGCCATCCACCGTTTCCTCGGCGAAGCCTGAAAAACGCGCTCACCTGACGAAAAAACGCGCTAAAGATAACGGCTTAGCGCGTTTAGCCCGCAGTTAGGCATTGTCGCCGCTCCATCTGCTGGGGTAATATGGCGCGCTATAATTTTGCCGCCGCGCCAGCGCGTTCGCGAACGCCGGTTCGGCGGTAAATTTGGGTTAGGGTTTATTGGCCCGAAGTGTGTTAACCGATGCCTCCGGAAGCGTGCGAGCGCTTTTTGATGCAAACTCCCTTGCAGTACCGCTACCTATGGCAAAAGAACAAACGGATCGCACGACGCTGGATCTGTTCGCAGATGAACGCCGTCCGGGGCGCCCGAAAACCAACCCGCTTTCCCGCGATGAACAGCTTAGAATCAATAAGCGCAATCAGTTACGGCGCGATAAAGTGCGCGGATTGCGGCGCGTAGAGCTGAAAATCAACGCGGATGCGGTGGACGCCCTGAACAAACTGGCGGAACAGCGCAACATCAGCCGCAGCGAACTCATCGAGCAGATGCTGTTGGCGCAACTGGCGGAAGAACAGCCGGAACATTGATCTCTTCGGCCGCACGCGCGGCGCGGCGTTAAGGACAACGCCGGATCGACCACGCTTTTCTTCATCCTTCGGCATCGCATAAATGCGATAAAACCCCGGCGCCACTTTCTGGCATGATACGCATTTACCGGTAAGAGACTGCGCCTGTCGGCGCCCGCCACCGTGGCGAAAGGCTCTTGCCATGGCATCATTTTAATCGGCGGCAGTGCCGGCGCCGAGTAATGCAATTAATTGAATTTAAAGGTTATACGCGATATGGCTACTGTAGGCATTTTCTTTGGCAGCGACACTGGCAATACCGAAAACATTGCCAAAATGATCCAGAAAATTCTCCAGAAACAGTTTGGCGACGACGTCTCTGAAGTGCACGACATCGCCAAAAGCAGCAAAGAAGACCTGGAAGGGTTCGATATCCTGCTGCTGGGTATCCCGACCTGGTACTACGGTGAAGCGCAGTGTGACTGGGACGATTTCTTCCCGACGCTGGAAGAAGTCGATTTCAACGGCAAACTGGTGGCGCTGTTCGGCTGCGGCGACCAGGAAGACTACGCGGAATACTTCTGTGACGCGATGGGCACCATTCGCGACATCATCGAACCGCGCGGCGCGGCCATCGTTGGCCACTGGCCGACCAAAGGCTACCACTTCGAAGCTTCCAAAGGCCTGGCGGACGACAACCACTTCATCGGTCTGGCGATCGACGAAGACCGTCAGCCGGAGCTGACCAACGAGCGTGTCGACGCCTGGGTCAAACAGATCGTCGAAGAGCTGAGCCTGGCCGATATCGTCGGCTAAACGCCGGGACTGGCGAAAGGTTGAACAAAGGCCCTGTAAAGTGCATAGTGTGCCGACAGGGCCGTCATCGGCAACAGGGATTGCTGCGATAGAAGCTACAGATTTGTAACTTCCCACCCCGTCACGGTAGACTGAGATATCGGTTTATCCCATCCATCAAGGCGTTGCATGCAAAACATGCAATAGTGCAATTATATCTTTGTTAACAACCGGCGGTTTCCATTTAGTACAACCGGTTCTATAATGAGACGCATTAACTCTTTGTGCCGACCGATGCCACAGGCGAGTACGCCTCAACTTGATTAGCATAGTAACAGGACTGAATTCGCATGACCGACAACAACATCGCATTGAAGAAGGCCGGCTTAAAAGTCACGCTTCCGCGACTCAAAATCCTGGAAGTACTGCAAAATCCGGAATGCCATCACGTCAGTGCGGAAGATTTGTACAAAAAACTGATTGATATGGGCGAAGAGATCGGCCTGGCAACGGTTTATCGCGTACTGAACCAGTTTGACGATGCGGGCATTGTGACACGTCACAACTTCGAAGGCGGCAAGTCCGTGTTCGAGCTGACCCAACAGCATCACCACGATCACCTGATTTGCCTGGACTGCGGCAAAGTGATCGAATTCAGCGACGAATCCATCGAAGTGCGCCAGCGTGATATCGCCAAGCAGCACGGCATCAAGCTTACCAACCACAGTCTGTACCTGTACGGCCACTGTGAAACCGGTGACTGCCGCGAAGACGAATCGCTGCACGACAAGAAATAAGCCTCACCGGCTATGAGAAACCGCCTCACATTGAGGCGGTTTTTTTATGCCCGCCGTACAACGGGCAAAAAAATCCCCGGGCAAGCCGGGGAAAGATCATGTCATGAAATACTACAATTGCAGCGGCACTGCGACTCCACGTACTGCTCTCACTTCGACATCCGCCCCACGCCGGCACGCGCGGGGGCGAACGCATTCCCCCTTCGTTAAGCGGCCCGCCGCCATGACGACAGGCCGATGTGCCGGGCTTAGACCTTCTCGGCGCGGCTGTAACGTTTACCGTCCGGACTGACCGAACGCACCTGCACCTCACCCGATACCGCCGGCTTGGCCTTGGCGTCATAACGCTGCCACTGCTTGCCGCCGTCGGTGGAGTACTCGATGCCCAATCCCGGCAGCGCGATATTCGCTTCCAGCTTGCCGCCCGCCACACGAGCGCCCGGCACCGGCAGACGGTAGGCGACGCCGCCTTTGTCCAGCTTGGCCAGTTCTCGTTGGCCCAGGATATTGGCGAAGCGCAGCCAGTCTTTCTCCAGCGCCTTGGTGTCGACAAAGTGGGTTTCCCCGCCTTTGTATTCACGGCCGGCGCGATAGTCCTGCTCCCAACCGGCGCGGTGCCAGGCGCGTTCCGCTACCGACAGCGCGCGCGGGAAGATCATGTATTCCATCTGCGGATCGGTGCGCTGGGTTTCGCTCCACAGCTGAGCGGACAGACCGTAGGCGCCCGGCCACGGCTTGTCGCTTTTGGCGTTAAAGTGGTTGCCGTCGCGGTCGACCGAGGTTTCCGCGTTCTGCGGCATGTTGTCCGGCGCGAAGCTGAACACCTTGCGCTCGTCGCTGGAGCGTGTGCCCCAGTAGTAACCACGCTCGTCCGGGTTCACCTCGTAAGGGAAGTCCATGTAGACGTAGTCCGGGTTGGAGACCACCACTTCATATCCTTTGTTGGCCCAGTCGTTGACGCTATCGAAACCGCCCCAGTACAACGTATCCCAGAAGTTGACGCCCACGCGCGAGGTGGCGAACGCCTTTGCGTTCTCGGCGTCTTTCAAGCCGTCTTGCCAGGCCTGCATTCTGTCGATACCGTGCGCCTTCACCAGCTTGCTGACCTCCTGGCCGAAGTAGCTCGGCAGGTGTTCCATGTCGGCCACCTTGCCTTCTTTGATCATCGTCTGGCAAACCTGCGACTTGGCCCACGGCTTGTCTTCGTTGCTCTGGTCGATGACGCCTTTACCCGGCTCCGGTTTCGCCTTGTCGGTATAGCCGGCGCCCAGGCGGATGTTTTTCGCCTCATCGCCGCCGAAGTGCCAGGTTTTGATCGGCTGCCCGGCTTCTTTATGCATCTGGGCAATCTCGCCAATCACCTTGTCGACAAAGCGCTGGGAGGAATCCAGGCACGGGTTCAGGTAGCTCTGGCGGTTAAAGAACTGCACCGAGGTGGTATTGGAGGTATCGGTCGGATCCACCAGGCGGAACTCGTTGGCCTCCTGCTCTTTGCCGGCGGCATGCAGTTTCTTGTAGCGCGCTTCCATAGAGACCACCGCCGCGCGGGCGTGCGCCGGCATGTCGATCTCCGGGATCACCTCAATCTGGCGCGCCTGGGCGTATTTGATGATGTCGATATAGTCCTGACGGCTGAAGAAGCCGCCGTAGACGTCCGGCCCCTGGCCGTACTGCGGCAGCAGGCAGGTGGTTTCGCTCAGATCGTGGCAGCGCTGGCCGCCGACTTCCGTCAGCTCCGGCAAACCGGGGATCTCGATGCGCCAGCCTTCGTCATCGCTCAGGTGGAAGTGGAATTTATTGAGCTTGTAAGCCGCCATCTGATCCAGCAGGCGCAGCACCGCGTCCTTCTTATGGAAGTTGCGCGCCACGTCAAGGAAAATGCCGCGATACTGGAAGCGCGGCGCATCGCTGGCGTCGAGCGTGGCGATCTTGCCGCTGCCGTCGCTCGGCACTAACGACAGGATCGACTGCAACCCGTAGAACACCCCGGCCTGATCGAAGCCGATCACCCGCGCCTCTTTCTTACCGATTTTCAGCTCATAAGCGCCCGGCACCGCCATCGCGCCTTTAAACTTGCCCGGCTGGATGTCGGTCTTGATCGGGTAACCGTTGGCCTGAACCGGCACGCCCAGCAGCGCGAAGCGCTGGTTGACGACGTCCGCCGCCGGCTTGACCAGCGTGCTCAGATCCGGCGATACCCCTTTGCGCAGGTCGGCGTCCTGTGCGTGCACTTTCACCTGCATCGGTGTCGGCACGATCTGGCCGCGCAGCGCGCCGGCGGGCAGCGTCTGCAGATCGGCATTGCTGACAAAGCGCGAAGCCGGCGTCATCAGAATGTTTTTGTCGTCCTTGATGCGCTTCCACTGATCGCCGGTGAACGGCGCCACGAACTGGTCCAGGTTTTCGGTGTCGGTATTCGCCAGCATTTTCGGCTTGGCGTCGCCGGAGGTGGCATACCAGCGCGGCAGGAAGTCGTTTCTGAACAGCTGCCAGTATTCGGCGACCACCGGGATTTCCACCGCCTTGCCGGCAGGGAAACCGCTGAATTTGGCGGTCGGCTCCAGCTTGTACAGATCGCCGGTCAGATGCGCGATCTTGAACTGATCGTTATCCACCCGCAAGGTCTGGCGCGGGCTGTGGAAATAGATGACCCAGTCCTTGCCGTCGATCGCCTGCCCGTCGTTGCTGAGGGTGAACAACACCCGGTTGCATGAGGCCCAGTCGGCGCCCAGCGCCGCGCAATCCACGCCGTTTTCGCCGGCGCGGTTATCCAGCATTTTCACGTTCAGCTTCAGCTGGCTCAGCTGATCCACCAGCTGTTGATCGGCCATGGCATTACCCATGCCGCCCAGGAATCCCATCGTTGCCGTCAAAGCGGCCAGTGCGCTCAGTTTGAATGCGTTCATCTTCTAGTCCTTCTTAATTATTGTTATCGCGAATTTCTTGCCACAGCTTGCCGCACTTGGCGTCGTAAGCCTGACCGTTACCGCTGTGCACCGCCATAATGCAGTTCTGATAATCCATCACCCGCACCGTTTCCTGCGCGGCGAACTGCTGGTGCTGTTTCTCTTGTTTCAGCACGTTCAGCACCGCCTTGCAGGGCTGCAGACGCTCCGGCGAGCCTTCGGCGGTGTTGATGCAGGCGCTGTAAGCCTGCTTCAATTTAGCGTCTTCCGGCGGCGCGGCGGGTTGCGCGCAGGCGCTCAAGAGCGCGGCGGCCGCCAACATCAGCATGATTTTTTTCATCGTTGAATTCCCTTAACTGCCCCCGGCGACGAGGCCGGGGAACGCATCAGAAGATGGTGAATGGCGCGATGACCATGAACTTGACGTCTTTCTCGTCCTGGAAGATGTTGCCGTAACCGCCGCCCCAGCTCGGGATGTTGGTGTGGTTGTCATACTGGGTGTAGTGCAGCTTGATCAGCGTGCCCTTGGCGCGCCCTTCCTGGATGGTGTACATCGCGTCCAGGCTCCAGGCGCTCTCTTTCAGGCGCTGGCTCTGATCGTAGATCGGGTTGGTGCTCGGCTTGGCGTCCCAGGCGTAAACGTAGGAGCCGCCGACCGCCATGCCCGGCAGGTTCCAGTTGCTGAGGTCATACATCACGCCGGCGTACACCGCTTTCTCGCCGTTGGCGTTAAAGTCGGAGCGGTTGTCCCACCACACGTCCAGGCGGCCGTTGGACGAGGCGTAGGTCGGGGTCATGCGCTGCAGGAAGAAACCCTGGTTGCCTTCCGCCTTGACCATGGTGCCTTCCAGACGCCAGTTGAACTGGCCGGTGGTGTAACCGAAGGTCAGCGCCTGCAGCCAGGCCAGCCCGTCGTAGATGCTGTTCGGATCGTTCTTGTCGCTGATGCGATCTTCCGCACCGTAGAACTGGTAACTGGTGGTCAGCGGGTTGCCCAGCACATCGAATTTGTAAGACGCCTTGGTGAAGTACTGATTCACGTAACCCTGGGCCTGGCCGAAGGCGGCTTCCAGCACCAGATCGTTTTTGAAATCGTACTTGGCGCCCAGCGAGTGCAGGTAGGAGACGCGGGTTTTCTTATCGTTCTGGCGGAAGTCGTCCACCTCGATATGCCACGGCGCCTTGTATTTGTCGGCCCACATGTAGGAGAAGCTCAACGCGCCGGCATCGCCGTAGTCGAACTTGGCGCCGGCCTCGGCGCCCTGATAGGTGCCCGGCATAAAGCTCCAGTGCGGCGCCAGCAGGGTTTGGCCGCTCGGCTGAATATAGCCGGCGCGCGCCCAGACCGGGCCGTATTTGAACTTGGCGGCGGCTTTGTACAGGCTGACGCCGCCTTTGTCACCGGAATAGTCTTCGTCGTAGGTACGGTTTTTTGAGGAGAACGCGATCTCGTTAGGGTGGCCGCTGGCGCTGGATTCCGCCAGCTCGATGGCGGTAAAGGCACCGACATCCAAGCCGAACATGTCCCAGGCGTAGCCCGAGGCGAAATCCAGGCTCAGGTTGGCGGTAGAGTGCGACAGGTTGGTGGTGTATTGGTTGTAATCCTTGCTGTCCGGATTGAGATCTTTACGGTCGCGCTCACGTTGCCAGTAATAGATGCCGCCGGTCAGCGTGGAGTCATCGATAAACCCTGCGGCTTTCGCCTCAGGCGCCATGGCAAACCCTGTTCCCAACAGCGCGCCCGCGACTGCGAGCGCCAGCGTTTTACGCTGAGCACCGTGCGTACCCATATTGAAATTCCTCTTTGACTTAACTTAAAAGTTGCAGCCGCCTGTGTTCACCACTGCCCTGCACGACTGCCAATAAAAAACCCGAACGGGTAAAAAAAATTGCCGACGAGATGTTATTCCCACAGCACTAATTGCTACAGACAGACTATTTTTCGCGACGCGAATTATCAAATGAAAAATGCGGGAGATTTGTCAAAATATGACAAGGAGCACATATCAGTGAGATTTTGTTACGCCGGTGTTCATGGAAGGTGTCGAATAAAAAATTCAATTAAATCAGAATAAATTGAGATACAAGGTCAACCAGAGACGATTAATGGTTTCAGCCTGACTAAATGCGTCATTCAGACAATAAAAATTGAGAGCGCTCTCCAAATGAAATTAATTCGCATCACGAATATATAAGTAAAAATTAAGACTATTAAGTCCAATATCAAAAAACTTATTGATTAACGCACCGCGGTTAATTAAGCACAGCCCGGAATAACGCTGCAGGAATAGATGATTTGCTCGATGGCAGACATAAAAAAAGCGCGGCCTAAGCCGCGCTGATTCATTAATTTCCAAGGCGAATAAGATTAGCCTTCGATTTTCGCCCAGGTGTCACGCAGACCAACGGTGCGGTTAAACACCAGATGCTCGGCCGACGAGTAACGATTGTCGGCACAGAAGTAGCCTTCACGCTCGAACTGGTAGGCCTTCTCCGGCTGGGCGGCCGCCAGACTCGGCTCGACGAAACCGTGCTTGATGACCAGCGATTCCGGGTTGATGGTGGAGAGGAAATCCTCCGCCGCGCCCGGGTTAGGCACGCTGAACAGGCGATCGTACAGGCGAATTTCCGCCGGCAGCGCGTGCGCCGCGGACACCCAGTGGATCACGCCCTTCACCTTGCGGCCGTCGGCAGGATCTTTGCTCAGCGTTTCCGCATCGTAGCTGCAGAAGATGGTGGTGATCTCGCCCGCTTCGTCCTTCTCGACGCGCTCGGCCTTGATCACGTACGCATTGCGCAGACGCACTTCCTTGCCTAGCACCAGACGCTTGTACTGCTTGTTGGCTTCTTCGCGGAAGTCGGCGCGATCGATATAGATCTCGCGGCTGAACGGCACATCGCGGCTGCCCATTTCCGGCTTGTTCGGGTGGTTAGGCATGGTGACCATTTCCACCGCATCGCCCATGTTCTCGATGACGATTTTCACCGGATCCAGCACCGCCATGGCGCGCGGGGCGTTCTCGTTCAGATCGTCGCGAATGCAGGATTCCAGCGCCACCATCTCGACGTTGTTGTCTTGCTTGGTCACGCCGATGCGCAGGCAGAACTCGCGAATCGAGGCGGCGGTATAACCGCGGCGGCGCAGACCGGAGACGGTCGGCATGCGCGGGTCATCCCAACCTTCGACGATCTTCTCGGCCACCAGTTGGTGCAGCTTGCGCTTCGACATGATGGCGTATTCGAGGTTCAGACGCGAAAACTCGTACTGCCGCGGGTGGCAAGGAATGGTGATGTTATCCAGCACCCAGTCATACAGACGGCGGTTATCCTGGAACTCCAGGGTGCACAGCGAATGGGTGATCCCTTCCAGCGCATCGGAAATGCAGTGGGTGAAATCATACATCGGGTAGATGCACCATTTGTTGCCGGTCTGGTGGTGTTCGGCAAACTTGATGCGGTACAGCACCGGATCGCGCATCACGATAAACGGCGAAGCCATATCGATCTTGGCGCGCAGGCAGGCGGCGCCTTCGGCGAACTCGCCGTTGCGCATCTTCTCGAACAGCGCCAGGTTCTCTTCCACGCTGCGGTCGCGGTACGGGCTGTCTTTGCCCGGCGAGGTCAGGGTGCCGCGATATTCACGGATCTGCTCCGGCGACAGCTCATCGACGTAGGCCAGCCCCTTGGTAATCAGCTCAACCGCATACTGGTGCAGCTGATCGAAATAGTCTGAGGAGTAATGAACGTTGCCGCTCCACTCAAAGCCCAGCCACTCCACGTCGTGCTTGATTGACTCCACGAACTCGATGTCTTCTTTCACCGGGTTGGTGTCATCGAAACGCAGGTTGCACTGGCCCTGATAGTCCTTGGCGATGCCGAAGTTCAGGCAGATGGACTTGGCGTGGCCGATATGCAGATAGCCGTTAGGCTCCGGCGGGAAACGGGTATGTACCGACGTGTGTTTCCCCGACGCCAGATCTTCATCGACGATCTGACGGATAAAATTGGTTGGGCGGGCTTCAGCCTCACTCATTTCACTGTTCCTCAATGCAAAGCGCTACACATAACCGCCTATGATCCAACAAGCCACGTCTGGAAACAACCGTTTGTTTCACGAAAAATGCGGCATATTGCACCATCGGCGCGCAGCGCACCGCCGTGGAGCGAAATGGGATAAAAAAAGCGGGAAGAGATCGCTCTCTTCCCGCCAAGTCGGGGCAAACTCCGCCATGATGCGTGACCGGCCCCGGGTACTACTCAGGTAAAAACAGCCTTATTTCTGGATCTCGTACAGCTTGGTCTGACCGGCGACCACCGAGCCGCTGGCCAGCGCCGCCAGGCCGGCATAGTCGTCAGAATTGCTGACTACCACCGGGCTTATCATCGAACGCGCATTGGCGTTCAGGTAATCCAGATCCAGTTCCAGAATCGGTTGACCGGCTTTCACTTCCGCGCCCTCTTCCACCAGGCGTTTGAAGCCCTGGCCTTCCAGCGCGACGGTGTCGATCCCCATGTGCACCACGATCTCAGCGCCCTTGTCGGTTTCCAGGCAGAAGGCGTGGTTGGTATTGAAGATTTTCACCACGGTGCCGTCAGCCGGCGACACCACGATGTTGTCGGTCGGGCGAATCGCCAGGCCGTCGCCTACCGCCTTGCTGGCGAAGGCTTCGTCCGGCACCTGATCGAGCGCCACCACTTCACCGGTTACCGGCGCCACCAGCGTTTCAAACGCGGCTTTCGGTGCGTTCGGCACCGCCTGCGGTTTGGCTTCTGCAGCAGGGGCCGCCGCCGGAGCCGCCGCTGCCGCTACCGGGCCGGCCGCGATCACGTTGCGCATCGCGCTGGCGATAAGTTCGGCACGGGTGCCGACGATCACTTGCACGCTCTGCTTGTTCAGGCGGATAACGCCCGATGCGCCGAGGCGTTTCGCCAATGCGTCGTTCACCAGCGCGGAGTCTTTCACATTCAGACGCAGGCGGGTGATGCAGGCATCGATGCCGGTCAGGTTGTCGGAGCCGCCGATCGCGCCGACGTAGCGACGGGCCAGCGTGGTGGTTTCGTTCTCGTCTTTACCGGCGTTGCTGTCGACGTTGACGTCGTAGCCGTCGGTTTCGTCACCGGCAACCGCCAGCTCGCGGCCCGGGGTCATCAGGTTGAACTTGTTGATAGTGAAGCGGAACACCACGTAGTAGATGACGAAGAACGCCAAGCCTTGCGGGATCAGCATGTACCAGTGGGTCGCCAGCGGGTTGCGGGACGACAACACCATATCGACCAGGCCGGCGCTGAAGCCGAAACCGGCGATCCAGTGCATGCTGGCGGCGATGAACACCGAGATACCGGTCAGCACGGCGTGGATCACGTACAGCACCGGTGCCACGAACATGAAGGAGAATTCTAGCGGTTCGGTGATACCGGTAAAGAAGGCGGCGAACGCGGCCGCCAGCATGATGCCCGCCACTTTGGCTTTGTTCTCAGGACGCGCGCAATGATAAATGGCCAGCGCCGCACCCGGCAGACCGAACATCATAATCGGGAAGAAGCCCGCCTGATAACGGCCGGTGATGCCGACAACCGCTTTACCGGCTTCGATCGACTGCTGGCCACCGAGGAAGTTAGGAATATCGTTGATGCCGGCCACGTCGAACCAGAACACCGAGTTCAGCGCGTGGTGCAGGCCAACCGGAATCAGCAGGCGGTTGAAGAAGGCATAGATGCCCGCGCCGACCGAGCCCATTTTCTGGATGTGTTCACCGAAGTTCACCAGACCGTTGAAGATCACCGGCCAGATGTACATCAGAATGAAAGCGACCAGGATCATCAGGAAGGAGATGAGGATCGGCACCAGGCGGCGGCCGCTGAAGAACGACAGCGCCTTAGGCAGCTCGACGCCGCTGAAGCGGTTGTACACTTCGGCGGAAATGATGCCCACCAGAATACCGACGAACTGGTTCTGGATCTTGCCGAACGCGGCAGGCACCTGATCCAGCGGGATCTTCTGAATCATCGACACGGCGGCCGGCGAACAGAGGGTGGTCAGCACCAGGAAGCCGACGAAGCCGGTCAACGCGGCGGCACCGTCCTTGTCTTTGGACATGCCGTAGGCCACGCCGATAGCGAACAGCACCGACATGTTGTCGATGATAGCGGAGCCGGATTTAATGAAGAAAGCGGCGAGCGCGTTGTCGCCGCCCCAACCAACAGGGTCAATCCAGTACCCGACGCCCATCAAGATGGCGGCGGCGGGCAGCGTGGCGACCGGCACCATCAGCGCCCGTCCCACCTTTTGCAAATAACTAAGAATGTTCACCTTTTCCCCCTATGTTGTCCGCGGACGGACCCTATTAGTAGTTTATTTGGAGCTCTCACTACCTTTTTAGAAACAACGCATGGCACGTATCACTCATGCCGAGTGTAAAAAATTTATTTTGTATCGCAAATTAAAACCTCCCTTTTTGTGATAAATATCACCAAAAAGTAGTCTTCACCTCCCAGATTGCTGGCCATCACACAAAACTTATTTTATCATTCAAAAAATCAACCGGACGGACGATTCACGCGAGAATCATAAAGCTGGGTTACGCTTAGGACTCCCGCAGGCCCGTACAGTATAGCTTTAGTTTACTTATCCCAAGAGGTGTTAGATGAGACTTATCCCACTGAAAGATACCGCACAAGTCGGCAAATGGGCCGCGCGTCATATCGTTCAACGCATCAACGCATTCAAGCCAACCGCAGAGCGCCCGTTTGTACTCGGCCTGCCTACCGGCGGCACGCCGCTGGAAGCCTACAAACATCTGATTGCGATGCACAAAGCAGGTGAAGTAAGCTTTAAGCATGTTGTGACTTTCAACATGGACGAGTACGTTGGCCTGCCGCAGGAACACCCGGAAAGCTACCACACCTTCATGTACCGCAACTTCTTTGATCACGTTGATATTCCTCGTGAAAACATCAACCTGCTGAACGGCAACGCCGCGGATGTCGACGCCGAGTGCCGCCAGTACGAAGAGAAGATCAAGTCTTACGGCAAAATTAACCTGTTCATGGGCGGCGTGGGCATCGACGGCCATATCGCGTTCAACGAGCCGGCTTCGTCCCTGGCTTCGCGCACCCGCATCAAAACGCTGACCGAAGACACCCGCATCGCCAACTCGCGCTTCTTCGGCGGCGACGTCAGCCTGGTGCCGAAATATGCGCTGACCGTCGGCGTGGGCACGCTGCTGGACGCGGAAGAAGTGATGATCCTGGTCACCGGCCACGCCAAGGCGCAGGCGCTGGAAGCCGCAGTGGAAGGCAACATCAACCACATGTGGACCATCAGCTGCCTGCAGCTGCACGCCAAAGCGGTGGTGGTGTGCGACGAACCGGCCACCATGGAACTGAAAGTCAAAACCGTCAAATACTTCCGCGAGTTAGAAGCGGAAAGCGTGAAAAGTCTTTAATCTTTGCAGGGGGCTACGATGTTCGCTTTAACCCACGGCCGAATCTATACCGGCCACGACGTACTTGATGACCATGCAGTCATTATCGCTGATGGGCTGATCGAGAAAGTCTGCCCGGTGGCTGAATTGCCCGCCGGCATCGAAACGCGCGACCTGGGTGGCGCCATCCTGGCCCCCGGGCTTATCGACGTGCAGCTGAACGGCTGCGGCGGCGTCCAGTTCAACGATTCGCTGGAAGCGATCTCGGAAGAAACGCTGGAGATCATGCAGCGCGCCAATGAGAAATCCGGCTGCACCAGCTATCTGCCGACGCTGATCACCAGCAGCGACGAATTCATGAAGCACAGCGTCGACGTGATGCGCGCTTATCTGAAAAAGCACCAAAATCAGGCGTTGGGCCTGCACCTGGAAGGGCCGTATCTCAGCCCGGTGAAAAAAGGCACCCACAACCCGGCGTTCATTCGCAAGCCGACCCAGGACATGATCGATTACCTGTGCGCCAACGCCGACGTGATCACCAAGGTGACGCTGGCGCCGGAAATGGTTGAGCCGCACTTTATCAAGCAGCTGACCGAGGCCGGCATCGTGGTCTCCGCCGGCCACTCGAACGCCACCTACGATCAGGCGCGCACCGGCTTCGCCGCCGGCATCAGCTTCGCCACCCACCTGTACAACGCCATGCCGTATATCACCGGCCGCGAACCGGGGCTGATGGGGGCTATCTTCGACACGCCGGAGGTCTATACCGGCATCATCGCCGACGGCCATCACGTGGCCTGGGCGAGTATCCGTAACGCCAAACGCCTGAAAGGTGATAAATTGGTCTTGGTCACCGACGCGACCGCACCGGCGGGTGCAGATATTGACCAATTTATTTTCGCCGGTAAAACAATATACTATCGGGACGGGCTGTGCGTGGATGAGAACGGCACCCTGAGCGGTTCCGCGCTGACCATGATCGAAGCGGTGCAAAACAGCGTCGAGCATATCGGCATCGCGCTGGACGAAGCGCTGCGCATGGCGACGCTGTACCCGGCGCGCGCGATCGGCGCCGATCGCCGTCTGGGCACCATCGAAGCCGGCAAGGTGGCTAACCTGACCGCCTTCACCCGTGATTTCAAGATCACCAAAACGCTCGTTAACGGTAACGAGGTTTAATTCAATGAACAGCGAGTAACATTATTGATGAGCACTGGCGGACAAGCACAAATAGGGAACGTTGACTTAGTCAAACAACTTAACGGCGCGGCAGTTTATCGCCTGATCGACCAACAGGGCCCGATCTCGCGCATTCAAATCGCCGAACTCAGCCAGCTCGCCCCCGCCAGCGTCACTAAGATTACTCGCCAGCTGCTGGAGCGCGGGCTGATCAAAGAAGTCGATCAGCAAGCCTCCACCGGCGGCCGCCGCGCGATCTCCATCGTGTCGGAAACCCGTCATTTCCATACCGTCGCGGTGCGTCTCGGCCGCCACGACGCCACCATCACCCTGTATGACATGAGCGGTAAATCGCTCAGCGAAGAACACTATCCGCTGCCGGAACGCACCCAGGAAACGCTGGAGAATGCGCTGTTTGCCGCCATCGCCCAATTCATTGAAGCGAACCAGCGCCGCCTGCGCGAACTGATCGCCATCGCGGTGATCCTGCCTGGCCTGGTGGATCCGGCGCTGGGCGTGGTGCGCTATATGCCGCACATCAGCGTCAGCAACTGGGCGCTGGTAGACAACCTGCAGCAGCGCTTTAACGTCACCAGCTTCGTCGGCCACGACATCCGCAGCCTGGCGCTGGCGGAGCACTACTTCGGTGCCACCCGCGACTGTGAAGACTCGATTCTGGTGCGCCTGCACCGTGGTACCGGCGCCGGCATCATCGTCAACGGGCAGATTTTTCTCGGCAACAACGGCAACGTCGGCGAGATCGGCCATATCCAGATCGATCCGCTCGGCGAACGCTGCCACTGCGGCAACTTCGGCTGCCTGGAGACGGTGGCCGCCAACGCGGCGATCGAACAGCGCGTGCGCCAGCTGCTGAGCCAGGGCTACCCGAGCAAACTGACGCTGGAAGACTGCGGCATCAACGCCATCTGCAAGGCCGCCAACCGCGGCGATCTGCTGGCCAGCGAAGTGATCGAACACGTCGGCCGCTATCTGGGCAAGGCGGTGGCCATCGCCATCAACCTGTTCAATCCGCAGAAGGTGGTGATCGCCGGTGAGATCACCGAAGCGGACAAGGTGCTGCTGCCGGCGATCCAGAGCTGCATCAATACCCAGGTGCTGAAGGACTTCCGCAAAAATCTGCCGGTGGTGACCTCCGAACTCAATCATCGCTCGGCGATCGGCGCTTTCGCCCTGGCCAAACGCGCGATGCTCAACGGCGTGCTCTTGCAGCGATTGCTGGAAAGCTGATCCGCCGCTTCTGGCAGGTGTGTTATCGTCACTTCTTGCCTGCCGTAATCATGAGAAACAGCGACAAATGAAAATCAAAAACGTTATATGCGATATCGACGGCGTGCTGCTGCATGACAATACGCCGGTGCCCGGCGCCGATCTGTTCCTGGCGCGCATCCAGGAACAAGGCATGCCGCTGGTGGTGCTGACCAACTACCCATCACAGACCGCACAGGATTTGGCGAACCGCTTCGCCGCCGCCGGGCTGGAAGTGCCGGAGAGCGCGTTCTATACCTCGGCGATGGCCACCGCCGACTTCCTGCGCCGTCAGGAAGGTAAAAAAGCCTATGTGGTCGGCGAAGGCGCGCTGATCCATGAGCTGTACAAAGCCGGTTTCACCATCACCGACATCAACCCGGATTTTGTGATCGTCGGTGAAACCCGCTCTTACAACTGGGACATGATGCACAAAGCCGCCTACTTCGTCAGTAACGGCGCGCGCTTTATCGCGACTAATCCGGATAGCCACGGCCACGGCTTCTCGCCGGCCTGCGGTGCCCTGTGCGCGCCCATCGAGAAGATCACCGGCCGCAAGCCGTTTTATGTCGGCAAGCCCAGCCCGTGGATCATTCGCGCCGCACTGAACAAAATGCAGGCGCACTCGGAAGAGACGGTGATCGTCGGCGACAACCTGCGCACCGACATTCTGGCGGGCTTCCAGGCCGGCCTGGAAACCGTGCTGGTGCTGTCCGGCGTCTCCACGCTGAGCGACATCGAAACCATGCCGTTCCGCCCGAGCTACGTTTACCCTTCCGTCGCCGATATCACCATCTTCTGATGCGACCATGGCGGCCGCCCGGCCGCCGTTATTTCCTTCTCCCCCAGCGTCAGTTTGAATTTAATTCGTTCATGGCCGTAAAAGGTTTCAGCCTGCCTGCGTTAAAAATCCTCATTATAACGTTACGCCCCGCCAATAGCTGATATTGCCGGCGAGCGGAAAACCCTTACCCCTAATTAATGAGGCTACCATGAGCACAAATAACACTATTAATGCCGTCGCCGCCGATGACGCGGCCATTATGCCGTCTATCGCCAATAAAAAGATCCTGATGGGTTTCTGGCACAACTGGGCCGCCGGCGCCAGTGACGGCTACCAGCAAGGGCAGTTCGCCAATATGAACCTGACCGACATTCCCACCGAGTACAACGTGGTGGCCGTCGCCTTTATGAAAGGCCAGGGCATCCCGACCTTCAAGCCTTACAACCTGTCCGACACCGAGTTCCGCCGCCAGGTGGGCGTGCTGAACAGCCAGGGCCGCGCGGTGCTGATCTCCCTCGGCGGCGCAGACGCGCATATCGAGCTAAAGACCGGCGATGAAGACAAGCTGAAAGACGAGATTATTCGCCTGGTGGAAGTCTATGGCTTCGACGGCCTGGATATCGATCTGGAACAGGCGGCGATCGGCGCCGCCAATAATAAAACCGTCTTGCCTGCGGCATTGAAAAAAGTAAAAGACCATTACGCCGCGCAGGGAAAAAATTTTATTATCAGCATGGCGCCGGAATTCCCGTATTTACGCACCAACGGCACCTACCTGGATTATATTAATGCCCTCGAAGGCTATTACGACTTTATCGCGCCGCAATATTATAACCAGGGCGGCGACGGTATTTGGGTGGATGAACTCAATGCCTGGATCACGCAGAATAACGACGCCATGAAAGAGGACTTCCTCTACTACCTGACGGAAAGCCTGGTTACCGGCACCCGCGGCTATGCGAAGATCCCGGCGGCGAAATTCGTCATCGGCCTGCCAAGCAACAACGATGCCGCCGCCACCGGCTACGTGGTCAACAAACAGGCGGTGTATAACGCTTTCTCGCGTCTCGACGCCAAAAACCTGTCGATCAAGGGCCTGATGACCTGGTCAATCAACTGGGATAACGGCAAGAGCAAAGCCGGCGTCGCCTACAATTGGGAGTTCAAAACCCGCTATGCGCCGCTGATTCAGGGCGGCGTCACCCCGCCGCCGGGAAAGCCTAATGCGCCGACGGCGCTGACGGTCGCCGAACTGGGCGCCACCTCGCTGAAACTGAGCTGGGCCGCCGCCACCGGCGCTTTCCCGATCGCCAGTTACACCGTCTACCGCAACGGCAACTCGATCGGCCAGACCGCCGGTCTGTCGCTGGCCGACGGCGGTCTGACGCCGGCGACCCAGTACAGCTACTTCGTTACCGCGACCGATAGCCAGGGCAATACCTCGCTGCCAAGCAGCGCGCTGGCGGTCAAAACCGCCAACGACGGCACGCCGCCCGATCCGGGGGCGCCCGAGTGGCAGAACAACCACAGTTACAAGGCTGGCGACGTGGTGAGCTATAAAGGCAAGAAATATACCTGTATCCAGGCGCACACCTCCAACGCCGGCTGGACGCCGGACGCCGCCTTCACCCTGTGGCAGCTCATCGCCTAATCGCTAATCGATTGCCGGCCAAACTGGCCGGCAATCCCGCCATCACGCTAAAAATTGCATAATCGATAATTTTTCACGTCGATAACTGAACATCCGTTAAAAACCACATCTAAGCAAACAACTATTTCTCAACGCATGGCTAAAACGCTTGCATCTCCCGCAGCTTTTGGCGCATTTTCATAACCACAGCGCAGCAAAACCGGGTTATCGCTGATAAATCGGCAATGCTGCCCATAACAGTAAAAAACAACATCACAGTCATAAAAGCCCGTTAGGAGAGTTGTATGTGTTCTATTTTCGGTGTGCTCGATCTGAAGTCCGATCCCGTTGAACTGCGTAAGAAAGCGCTGGAGCTGTCACGTCTGATGCGCCACCGCGGCCCGGATTGGTCCGGCGTTTACGCCAGCGACAAAGCCATTCTGGCTCACGAACGCCTGTCGATCGTCGACGTCAACAATGGCGCTCAACCGCTGTACAACGCTGCGCACACCCACGTTCTGGCGGTCAACGGCGAAATTTACAACCATCAGGCGCTGCGCCAACAGCTGAGCGAACGCTACGCGTTCCAGACCGGTTCCGACTGTGAAGTGATCCTGGCGCTGTACCAGGAGAAAGGCCCGGACTTCCTCGACGATCTGCAAGGCATGTTCGCCTTCGCCCTGTATGACACCGAAAAAGACGCCTACCTGATCGGCCGCGATCACCTGGGCATCATTCCGCTGTACATGGGCCACGACGAGCACGGCAACCTGTACGTCGCCTCGGAAATGAAAGCGCTGGTGCCGGTGTGCCGCACCATCAAGGAATTCCCGGCCGGCAGCTACCTGTGGAGCCAGGACGGTGAGATTCGTGAATATTATCGCCGCGATTGGTTCGATTACGACAGCGTCAAGGACAACGTGACCGACGCCGCCACCCTGCGCACCGCGCTGGAAGAGTCGGTGAAAAGCCACCTGATGTCCGACGTACCTTACGGCGTGCTGCTGTCGGGCGGGCTGGATTCCTCGGTCATTTCGGCGATCACCAAGAAGTACGCCGCGCGCCGCGTGGAAGATCAGGAACGCAGCGAGGCCTGGTGGCCACAGCTGCACTCCTTCGCCGTAGGCCTGGAGGGCTCGCCGGATCTGCGCGCCGCGCAAGAGGTGGCCAACCATCTGGGCACCGTGCACCATGAAATCCACTTCACCGTACAGGAAGGCCTGGACGCCATCCGCGACGTGATTTATCACATCGAAACCTACGACGTCACCACCATTCGCGCCTCGACGCCAATGTACCTGATGTCGCGCAAAATCAAGGCGATGGGCATCAAGATGGTGCTTTCCGGTGAAGGCGCGGACGAAGTGTTCGGCGGCTACCTGTACTTCCATAAGGCGCCGGACGCCCGCGAATTCCACGAAGAGACCGTACGCAAACTGCTGGCGCTGCACATGTTCGACTGCGCGCGCGCCAACAAGGCGATGTCCGCCTGGGGCGTCGAAGCCCGCGTGCCGTTCCTGGACAAGAAATTCCTCGACGTGGCGATGCGCATCAACCCGAAAGATAAAATGTGCGGCAACGGCAAAATGGAAAAACACATCGTTCGCGAATGTTTCGAGTCCTATTTGCCGGCCAGCGTGGCCTGGCGCCAGAAAGAGCAGTTCTCCGACGGCGTCGGCTACAGCTGGATCGACACGCTAAAAGAGGTGGCTGCGCAGCAAATCAGCGATCAACAGCTCGAAACCGCGCGTTTCCGCTTCCCGTACAACACGCCGACCTCGAAAGAAGGCTACCTGTACCGCGAGATCTTCGAAGAGCTGTTCCCGCTGCCGAGCGCCGCCGAATGCGTGCCGGGCGGCCCATCCGTCGCCTGCTCGTCCGCCAAGGCCATCGAATGGGATGAATCGTTCAAGAAGATGGACGATCCTTCCGGCCGCGCCGTCGGCGTGCACCAGGCCGCCTATAAATAAACGCGCGGCGTTTTCCCTTGGGGCGGGCCTTTTGGCCCGCCTTTTTGTTGCCTTTTCCGCCCGCCAACTGCCTGAATTGCCGATTTTATCGCCATAATGTTCACAACCCAGACAAACGGCGCTTCCGGGCGCTTTTTCGGGAAAAAACTTGTTGACGCAAATCGGTCATATACGCATAATGCGCCCCGCAACGCCGATGAAGGCAAAGCAAAAAAAGAGGGCTACGTAGCTCAGCTGGTTAGAGCACATCACTCATAATGATGGGGTCACAGGTTCGAATCCCGTCGTAGCCACCATCTCTTTTTTGCATTTGCGGGAGTGGCGAAATTGGTAGACGCACCAGATTTAGGTTCTGGCGCCGCAAGGTGTGCGAGTTCAAGTCTCGCCTCCCGCACCATTTCTCTTCATCGTCGGCGCAGTATGTTGATGGGGTATCGCCAAGCGGTAAGGCACCGGTTTTTGATACCGGCATTCCCTGGTTCGAATCCAGGTACCCCAGCCATAACAAACTGCTTGCAAATCAAAGAAGTAAAAAGTAACATCGGCTACGTAGCTCAGCTGGTTAGAGCACATCACTCATAATGATGGGGTCACAGGT
>NZ_JALBYS010000042.1:0-49258 GCF_022678525.1 Serratia sp. PGPR-27
CGGCGTCCATGCTGAGTGCGCGGATAGCGTTGGCAAGCTCTTTACGAGAGGACATGTTTTACTCCAGGTCGGATAAAAAAAGCAGTCAAGTTCCCTATTTTCTCAGACTCCACATCACAACGGCAATCCCTAATGCCAAATGAGAGCGAGTTCACCACTTATTAGCACGATTGGTCGCTTTTTCGGAATAACACTATTCTCGCTCCGGCTGGCGTACACTAGGCTCTTGCGACAAGATTTCCTCCAGGCAAAATGACTCTTTTACCTTGTTACCTTCACAGGAAGATGGCGTTATGAAAATTCGTACCTCTTTGATTGCGTTGGGCATTGCCACCCTGGCAACCGGCTGTCAAAACCTGAATACCGAAACCCTGATGCAGTCCGGCGCGCAGGCGTTCCAGGCGGCGACCCTGAGCAACAACGACGTTAAGGCCCTGAGTGATAAATCCTGCGCCGAGATGGACAGCAAGGCACAAATCGCGCCGGCCGACAGCACCTATGCCAAGCGCCTCAACAAAATCGCGGCGGCGCTGGGCGACAACATCAACGGCACCCCGGCCAACTACAAGGTCTACGTGACCAAAGACGTCAACGCCTGGGCGATGGCCAACGGCTGCATTCGCGTCTACAGCGGCCTGATGGACATCATGAACGACAACGAAGTGGAAGGCGTGTTGGGCCACGAAATGGGCCACGTGGCGCTGGGCCACACCCGTAAAGCGATGCAGGTGGCTTACGGCACCGTGGCGCTGCGCACCGCGGCGTCCTCCGCCGGCGGCGTCATCGGCTCGCTGTCACAGTCGCAGCTGGCGGACATCGGCGAGAAGCTGGTCAGCGCCCAGTTCTCGCAGAAGCAGGAAAGCGAAGCGGATGATTACTCGTTCGATCTGCTGAAAAAACGCGGCATCGATCCGAACGGCCTGGCCACCAGCTTCGAAAAACTGGCCCAAATGGAAGCCGGTCGTCAGAGCAGCATGTTCGACGATCACCCGTCTTCCCAAGCGCGCGCACAGCACATTCGCGATCGCATCGCGGCAGAGAAATAACCACGAGAACGCCCGGCAATCGCCGGGCGTTTTTTTATCGTCTCAATACAGCGTTTTCTGCGGCGGCCCGGCGAAGGTCAGCGGCCCGACCTGCTTCATGTCCACCTCGACCACCGACGGCCCCGGGTAATTGATCGCCTCGGCCAGCACGCCGTTGAACTGCGACGCCGCGTCCACCTTCCAGGCTTTCAACCCCATCGCTTCGGCGATCTGGGTAAAGGCCGGCGTATGCAGCTCGTTGTAATACTGGCGCCCGGCGAAATACTTGTCCTGAATGCCACGCATTACGCCATAACCGCCATCGTTCATGATCAGCAGAGTGATGTTCACCTGTTCCTGCGCCATGGTCGCCAGTTCCCCCAGGCCCAGCGCCAAACCGCCATCGCCCACCAGCCCCACCACCTTGCGCTGCGGGTTGGCAATCGCGGTGCCGATCGCCATCGGCAGCCCCATGCCGATAGCGCCGGCCAGCGAGTGAATGTTGCACAGCGGCGAGATCGCGCGGAACAAACGGCTGCCCCAGACGCTGCCGGAAACGGTGATATCGCGCACCAGCAATCCGTCCTGCGGCAGTGCGGCGTCGATGGCGTCATTGAGTTTGGCGTATTCACCGGACTGCTGGCGCAGCGCGCTCTCCGCCTGCTGCACCGCCCCCGCGATTTCGGCATCCCACTCGGCGTTGACCTTTTCGCCGGGGGCCAACCGCGCCGCCAGCGCCGCCAGCAGCGCCGCGCAGTCGCCGTTGATCTGCTCATCGGCCAGGTAGTTGCGGTTGGCCGCCGCCGGATCGATGTCAATCTGCACCAGCGGGCGCGGCAGCGGCAGCGTCCAGGTACGGGTTTCATTACTGCGCAGGCGCGAACCGGCCACCAGCGTCAGATCGCACTGCGTCAGGATCGCCTCGATGCTCGGTGAGTTATGGAACGCCCGCAGGCTGCGCGGATGGCTGTCCGGCAGAATGCCGCGCCCGTGGGTGCTGGAGATCACCGCCACGCCGGCGTCCGCCAGCTTGCGCACCGCGTCGCCGCAGGCCAAGGCGCCGCCGCCCAACCACAGCAGCGGACGCTTGGCCTGTTTCAGCCGCTGATGCAGCCGTTCCACCGCCGCATCGTCCGCCTTCGGCAGCGGCGCCGGCGCCAACGGTTCGGCCAGCACAGAGCGGGACACCAGGCTGCTTTGAATATCGATCGGGATCTCGACCGCCACCGGGCCGCAGGGCACGGTTTGCGCGTCCAGGATCGCTCGCTGGATCACCGCCACCGCCTGCTCCGGCGAATTGACACGGTAAGCGCGCTTGGAGCAGGCGCGCAGGAAGCCGAGCTGATCGCGGGTTTCATGAATAAAACCGGCGTCGGCGTCCAGATAGGCTTTTTCCACCTGGCCGGTGATATGCAACAGCGGCGTGTTGGCGTTGAGCGCCTCAATCATCGCCCCCACCGCGTTGCCTGCGCCGGCGCCGGTGCTGGTCAACGCCACGCCCAGGCCGGAGAAGCGCCCGTGCGCGTCGGCCATGGTGACCGCCCCCGCTTCGCCGCGCGCCGGCACGAAGCGAATTTTATCGCGCTGCCCCACCGCATCGGCGATCGGCAGATTATGAATCGAAATGATGCCGTACATCGCCGACACCGCGTACTGTTCCAGAGTCCGGGCTATCGCCTCGCCAACCGTGATTTTATCGCTCATCATCTGCCTTCTTAGGGTAATCGTTATTAGGGTTATGCGTAGAGGTGTCGGCCTAGTCGCTCCAGCGGTTCACCTGATGGCTCAGCGCCAGATACACGCTTTTCTGCTGCATGTAGGCCTTGATGCCGTTCAGGCCCTTTTCGCGGCCCAACCCGCTCTCCTTGAAACCGCCGAACGGCGTGGAAATCGAGAACGTTTTGTAGGTATTGACCCAGACGGTGCCGGTTTCCAGCCGCTCCGCCAGCGCCATCGCGCGAGGGAAGTCGCGGCTCCAGATACCGGCCGCCAGGCCATACACCGAGTCGTTGGCCTGTTCGATCAGCTGTTGCTCGTCGTCGAACGGCAGCGCCACCAGCACCGGGCCGAAGATCTCTTCCTGGCACACGCGGGCGTCGTTGTTCAAGCCTTCAATAATGGTCGGCAGGTAATAGCTGCCGCTCGCCAGTTGCGGATCGGCCGGCGCTTCGCCGCCGATGACCACCCGGCCGCCCTCCTGCCGCGCCAGCGCCACGTAGTCCGCCACGCTTTGCCGATGTTTGGCGCTGATCAGCGGGCCAAGATGCACGCCCGGCACCAGCGGGTTGCCGATGCGCAATCCCGCGCTCAGTTCGGTCAAGCGCGCCAGCAGCGGCTGATACAGCGAACGGTGTACGAACAGGCGCGAGCCGGCGATGCACGCCTGGCCGGCGGAGCTGAAAATGCCGTAGCAGATGCCGCGCGCCGCCTGTTCCAGATCGGCGTCCTCCAGCACGATGGTCGGCGATTTGCCCCCCAGCTCCAGCGAGGTGGGGATCAGCTTATCGGCGGCGATATGCGCCAAATGGCGCCCGGTGCTGGTCCCGCCGGTAAAGGAAATCTTCTTCACCAGCGGATGGCGCGCCAACGCCTCGCCGATCACCGAACCTTTGCCCGGCAACACGCTGAGCAGCCCGGCCGGCAGTCCCGCCTGTTCGAACAGCTCGGCCAGCTTCAGCGCCATCAGCGGCGTGGCCTCGGCCGGTTTGAGCACCACCGCGTTGCCCGCCGCCAGCGCCGGCGCCACCTTCTGCATTTCGCTGGCGATCGGTGAGTTCCACGGCGTAATGGCGGCGATCACTCCCATCGGTTGATACTGGCTGAGGGTCATCACCTCGGCGCTGCGCGGGGTCGGCAGCTCGCCTTCCAACACCTCGCAGGCGGCGGCGAAATAGCGCGCGGTCGCCGCCGCGCTGGCCACCAGGCCGCGGGTTTCCGCCAGCGGTTTGCCGTTGTCGCGAGTCTGTAGCTCGGCCAGCTGTTCCTGCTGCGCCAGGATCAGGTTGCTGACGCGGTAGAGAATCGAGGCGCGTTGGTGCGGCACCAGTCCGCGCCACTCCGGCGCGCGCCAGGCGCGTTCCGCCGCTTCCACCGCCTCGTTCACGTCCTCGACGTTAGCGGCGCGCAGCCGCGCGTTGACGCTGCCATCGGCCGGGAATACCGAAGCCATCTCTTCGCCACGCCCTTCACGCCAGCGCCCGGCGACAAAAATATTCAATCGTTCCATGCTCCGCTCCTGCCGTTCAGGCAATAAAACCGCCGTCCACCAGACGGCGGCAGGCTTGTACCGCGCTCAGCGCCGCCAGGGTTGATGTTTTGGGATTGCTCGCCAGCGGGTTACCGCTCAGCTCAATGTGAAACTCGCCAAAGTCGCCGCACACCTGCAGGCGATGGGTATTGCGCCGGGTGGCGGGATCGACCTGCAGGCGCACCCGGGTGGCGTCCATCCCCAGACCGTTGAGCGCAATAGTGGCCGCCACGTTGGCATTGGCCGGGAACAAACGCGCCGCTTCGCGCGCCGAGCCTTCAAAAAATACCTGCGCCTCGCGCACCGCATCGAGGTCGATCAGTTGCTCCGCCGGGCTGCCGCGCCAGCTGGCCGGGCTCTTGCTGGCCTGATAGGTCACGCTCTCCAACCCGCCTTCACGCGCCGACGCCAGCCCGTCCATCCCCGCCACCGCGCCGGACAGCACGATCAGTTGCCCGTGATGGCTGCGGCAAACCTGCTGCAGCCGCTGTTGCAATGCGGCGTCCGCCAGCGCGCCGGTCGAGATCACCGCCAGCGGCCAACCGCGCTGCAGCACCGCCTCGCCAAACTCCGCCACCGCCTGCTGGCTGGCGCACTCCAGCACCAAATCCGGCCGCTGCGAACACTGCTCCGGATGGGTCAGCGCCTGCACCCGCCCGCCAAAGGCCTCGGCGATCGCCGCATGATGAGCTGCGCGCGCCAGGATCCAGCCGACCTCCACGCCTTCAGGCAAACGGGCGATCACTTCCTTCGCCATCGCGCCATAGCCAATCATCATGATCTTCTTCATCTTTTTCGGCCCCTGTTACACATGACGGTTAAAGCCGCCGGAAACGTCCAGCGCCGCGCCGGTGGTAAAGGAAGCCAGCGGTGAAGCGAGGAACAGCAGCGCCTGCGCCGGCTCCTGCGGCTTGCCGAGGCGCTTCATCGGGATGCCGCGGCGTTCGGCGATCGCCGCCGTCCACTGCTCCCAGCTTTGATCTTTATCGCTGCGATCGTCGAAACGGCGGCGCCACTGGCCCGACTCCACCATCCCCAGCAAGATCGAGTTAACGCGAATGCCTTTGCCCACCAACTCTTTCGACAGCGTCAGCGTCATGTTGAGCAGCGCGGCACGCGCCGCCGAGGTGGCGATCATGTGTTCTTCCGGCTGCAGCGCCAGCAGCGAGTTGACGCAGGTGATAGACGCGATCGCCGATCGTTCCAGCGCCGGTAAGAACGCCTGCACCGGGTTGATCACGCCGAACAGCTTCAGCTCGGCCTCATGCAGCCAGGCCTCGCGCGGCGTCTGGTCAAAATGGGCGACGAAGCCCTGACCGGCGTTGTTGATCAGCAGATCCACGCCGCCGAAATGCGCCGTCACCTGAGCGGCGAACTGCGCCACCTGCTGCGCGTCCAGTACGTCACAGCGCAGCGCCAGGATATCCGCCTGCGGGAAGTCCGCGCGCAGGCTGGCTGCTGCGCCGGCCAGTTTGTCCGGATCGCGGCCGCAGAACGCCACTTTCGCCCCTTCGGCCAGCAGCAGCTTCAGGGTTTCGAAACCGATGCCCGACGAGCCGCCGGTCACCACCGCCACCCGATCCTCAAGCTGAAAATTCATCGTTGGATTGCTCCCGTAAAGTCCCGCAGATAGCGGTTGAAACACGCCGGCGCATCGAGGTAGCTGGCATGACCGGCGGCGGCGATCAGACGCAGCGCCGCGTCCTGTTCACCCGCCAGCTCGGCCGCCTTCTCCGGTGGCGTAATGCGATCCTGTTCGCCGCACCACACCTCCAGCGGGCCGCGATAGCGCGCCAGATAGCGGCCGATATCATCGTTAGCCAGCATCCAGGCGGCACTCAGAAAACCGTCGGGATCGAGCTGCTGCATGCCGTTGCGCACCCAGGCGATATCCTGCGGATCCGCCCCTTCACGCAGCAAGGCCGCCGCCCGCTGCTCGCCGTAGCCCACCGGCCCCAGCGTCTCTATCATCTGCTGGCGCTGGCCGTACACCTGCCGACGCTTTTCCTCCGGCGCCGTGGCATAGCCCTGCGCCGGATCCGCCAACACCAGCCCGCACAGCCCATCCGGATAGCCGGCGGCATAGGCGCTGCCGATCAGCGCCCCCAGCGAATGGCCGACGATCAGCGGCTGCACCAGCTGCAGCTCATCAATCAGCGCCGCCAACGCCGCCGCATAACCGGCGGCATCGGCCTGCGGATCCGCCAACGGCAGGCTGCCGCCGTAGCCCGGCGCGTCCCATGCCACCAGACGGTGGCCGTCCGTCAGGCCGTTATCGTTGAACTGCTTGATCCACGAGGCGGATCCGGAGCTGATGCCATGCAGCAACACCACCGGCCGCCCCTGCCCGGCCTCGCGCCAGCTAAGGGTGTACGCCCCGCAGCGCGCCCGTTGGCGTTGCGCCAGGCCGTTCATCAGTTGCGCTTCACTTTGGACAGCGGGTGATCCGCCGGATAGGTCGGGATCTCCGGCTTGGCGGTGCCGAGCATCACGCACATCAGCGCCTCTTCCTCGCCGTGGTTGAACAGGCCGCGATACACCCCCGCCGGCACCGAGATCAGATCGCGCTCTTTCAGCCTGGTTTCGTAATACTCTTCGCCATCCTGAATCATCAGCGTGATGCTGCCTTTCAGCATGAAGAACACTTCTTCCACGTCATCATGCAGGTGCAGCGGGCCCTCGCACTTCGAAGGCAGCACCATGGTGGAGAAGGTGAAGTTGCCTGCCGGAATGGTGTTGGCATCGCTGGCCACGCCGGTGGCGCCGGTGCCGATGTAGCGCATCTGCGCACGGCGGTATTTCGGGTCGAAGTCGGCCTGGAATTTCAGCGCGTTCCAGTCATATTTGCGGCCCTCGAAACGGGCGATGCGCGACTCCACCCAGTTTTCCATCGACAGATCCTGCGGCTTGACGCCGGCTTTGTTCTCAACCTGAGACATGTTGTCACTCCTCTGTTGAATCGATTGATTAATCAGTACTTTCTCAGCAACGGCAGCAGAATGAGGCAGCCGACGAACGCCATCACCACCAGGAACAGCAGGCCGTTATCCATATTGCCGGTGGCGGCGATCAGCGCCCCCATCAGCACCGGCGCCAGCGCACCGGCAAAATTGCCCAATCCGTTGAAGATGCCGCCGGCGGTGGCGCTCACCTTGCTGCTGGTGGCCTTCGCCAACAGCGCGAAAATATTCGGCGCGCCGGCGCCCCACATAAAGGTGCTGAAGGCCATGGCGGCGATCACGCTGTAGGTGCCCTGCAGGTGCAACACCACCGCCAGACCGAGGCCGGCGCCGCACAGCGACAGGAAGCAGGCCAGCGCGCGGCGATCCAGCTTGTCCGACAGCCAGGCGCCCAGCACTTCGCCGAGCAGCATGGCGATGAACGGCAGCGAAGAGAGGTAACCGGCATGTTCCAGATGAATGCCTTTGCCCTTGATCAGATAGCTCGGCAGCCAGCCGTTCATGCCCCACAGGTAGGTCAGGAAGGCGATGTTGAACAGGCAAATCATCCAGAAATGCGGGCTGCGCAGCAGCTCGCGGCGATGCTGTTTGCGTTCGGACACCGCCGGTTTGGCCGCCGCCGCCGGACGCGCGACGTTCAGGTGGCGCATGCCGAACAGCACCAGCAACATCACCGGCAGCGTCAGAAACGCCATAAAGAAGAAGGTGGCCTGCCAGTCAAAGGTATTGAGGATGTACAGGGTGACCGGGAAGCCGAGCGCGGCCCCCAGCGGCGTGCCGAGCAACCACAGCATGGTGGCGCGCGCCTGCAGCTGCGGCGGGAAGGCCTGACGAATAATGGCGTAGGCCATCGGCAGCAGCGGCCCTTCGGCAATGCCGAGCAGAATGCGCAGCGTCATCATGGCATGATAGGAACGCACCAGCCCCATCAACACCATCAGCACGCCCCACACCACCATCATGCCAATCAATACCTTGACCGGATTAAGCCGATCGCCGATGCCGCTGAGCAGCATGGAGGAAATGCCGTAGGAGAACAGAAACGCGCTCATCAGCAAGCCCAGCCGCGCCGGGTCAAAACCGATGCCCAACGCCTGCTGAAACTCGGCGTCGGAAAACAGCGCCGCGATGCTGATCTTGTCGAAAAACGCCAGCAGCACGCAGGCAAACAGCGCGATCGGCACCGACCAGCGCACCCGCTGCTGCGGATTTTCGGCAACGGTTTCCCCCGCCCGTCCAGCGCGGGCGTCAATGTCTTGCGTAGTCATAAAACGCTCCCGAGGTTCGGGCGTTATTTCAACGCCATCAAAGAAAACTCCGCATCCGCCAGTTGCTGCGGATCCAGCACCCGGCCACTCGCCAACCAACGCTTGCCGAGCTTGATGGTGCGCGCGTCGTTGAACGCCACCATCTGCACCAGCTGCCGATCGGCGTTCAGCGTGAAGAACACCTGCGACTGCGGCGTGCGGCGCACCACATGGTGCACACCGCCGCTCGGCACGCCGAGGATCTGGATATTGACGTCATATTGATCCGACCACAGCCAGGCCACGTCGTCATACGGGGCGGCGAAGGCGTCGAGCATCGCGCAGGCGGTGCTGATGGCCTGATTTTGCGCGTAGGCCCAGGACTGCAGGCACAGGCCAAGCGTCGGGTGACGCGCCACATCGCCCGCGGCGAAGATCGCCGGATGGCTGGTGCGCCCCTGGCCGTCGACCACAATGCCGGACTCGATCGCCAGCCCGGCGCTGCGCGCCAGTTCGAGATTCAGCTCGACGCCGATCCCCACCACTACCAGATCGAAGGTTTGCGGATCGCTGGCTTCACTGCCGATCCAGGCGGCGCCATCGCGATCTTCCAGCGAGATCTCGCCGCAGCCGCACAGCACCGTGACGCCCTGCCGGCGATGCAGTTCGAGCAACGCCTGTGAGACATCGGCGCCGACGCTGCGCATGCACAGCGCAGGCTGGCGTTCAAACACCGTCACCTCGGCGCCGAGACGCCGCGCGGAAGCGGCGATCTCCAGCCCGATCCAACCGCCGCCGACGATAGCCAGGCGACGGCAGCCCTGCAGCCCCTGCCGCAACCGGGCCGCATCGTCCCAGGAACGCAGCGTCATCACGCGCGGGTGCTGCGCCCAGGCGGCGCTCGGCAAACGCGGCCGCCCGCCGGTGGCGATCAGCAACTGCTCGAACTGCAGCCGTTGCCCGTCGCTGAGCGTAACGATTTGCTGTTCAGCGTCGATGGACTCGGCGCGCAGCGGGCGGCGCCAGTCGATATTCAGCTCCGCCACCGTCTGTTCGCTGAACAGCCGGCTGAGGGGCGCCGCGGCATCCAGCAGCGCCGCTTTCGACAGCGGCGGCCGCTCGTAAAAATCGTAGGGTTCGTCGCTGACAACCGTCAGCCGGCCGCTGTAGCCCCGGTCGCGCAGCGTCTTGGCCGCCCAACCGCCGGCCTGGCCGCCGCCGACGATGACGATGCCCGCCTGCTCCGGCCGGTTCATAACGCCTCCGCCTTTTTATGCTGGCGGCGCGTGTCGTGATCGATGCCGCCCTCTACTGCCCATTCGGTGAAGGAGACCAGCGAATGTTCCAGCTCGCGCGGCTGCCAGTTTTCCGTCAGATAATCGTCGTTGGTGTAGTACTCGAACGCGCCGCCGGTCGGGCTGTTGACGTACCAGAAATAGGCCGAGGAGATCGGGTGACGGCCGGGGCCGATAAAGGTGCTCCACTGCTCTTTGTTCATGGCAATGCCGCCGCCGATCACTTCGTGGATATCGCGCACGGTGAACGCCACGTGGTTCAGGCCGCGTGGGCGGTTCGGCAGCTTCAGCAGGAACAGGTTATGGTGGCCGCCGCGCGCCTGGGTGCGCAGGAAGACGGCGCGATCGATATAGCGATCGGAAACCTGGAAATCCAACAGCTCGCGGTAGAAACGCTCGGTCGCCGCCAGATCTTCAACGAAGAACACCACGTGGCCAATGTTGATCGGCTGCGCCTGCGAATAGACCGGGCTGGGTTGATCGATGCGGCGCACGTCGCCCCATTGGTTGATCGGCGTGACCGGCACCTCGACCGCCTGCTGGCGGCTGACGACGAAGCGCAGCGTCATGCCGTTGGGATCGAGGCACTCCAGCTCTTCTCCCACCTGGCGGAAGCCGGGCATCAGCGCCAAACGCGGCTGCAGGCGCGCCAGATCGGCGGGCGAGGCCACGCCCCAGGTCATGCGGCGCAGGGTGGAACCGCCTTCAAACGCCGCAGGCAGCGCCGCGCTTTGCAGCGGATGCAGGACAACCCGCGCCCCGCTCAGGGTAGTGAATTCGCGCAGCGCTTCGCCCCAATGTTGCGTGGCGGGCTGCAGGCCGAAGTCTTGCATGAATTTTTCGCAGGTTGGCAGATCTTCGACGCCAAATTCCAGTTTTTCGATTCCGATTACGCTCATTGTTCAGCCTCACGTTCTCGCTGCATACGGTTTTCAGGCATGAGTGAACCCCGGCCCCTGTTTGCTACGGGCCTTGTCCCTGCCTGAGTAAAAGAGTCGGTCCTGTCGGTTAGCCGACGTTGGCCTGCGGCGGCGCGCCGAGGAAGCCGGAAATTTTCTCCGCCGCGTCGCGCACTTCCATGCGCAGCCGCTCGCGATCCGCTTTCGGGATCTCATCGGACGGCACCATGATGCTGACCACCGCCTCGACCCGCTGCTCGCGGTTGAAGATCGGGTAGACGATCGAGGAGATGCCGTGGCGGAAGAACGATTCGCCGATCACATAGCCGCGCGCCTTGTCTTGCTGCACCATCTGCCACAGCGTTTCGCGATCCGCCGGGGTGCCCGGCGCATTGCCCGGCAGCTGCGCGTCTGGATACAGTTGTTCGAACTCGCTGCGAGTCGCGCTGGTCAACAACATGCGGCCGAGCGAGGTTTGGTGCACCGGCAAGCGGGTGCCGACGCTGACCTGATTGATCTGCGAACCGGCGGCGCTGACGCGGGCGATATAGATCACGTCACGCCCGTCGCGGATCGCCAGATGGCTGCTGCACTGGCTGCGATCGCGCAACTGCTCGATCACCGGCTGGCCGGCCTGCGCCACGTCCAGCGACGCGATATATTCGAAGCCGAGGCGCAGCACCTTGATGCCGAGCGCAAAGGTGTTGGTGCGCGGATTGCGCTCCAGAAAGCCCAGGTGTTCGAGCGTCTGCACCACGCGATAAGCGGTGGCCTTCGGCATATCGACCAGGCGATGCAACTCGGCGAAAGTCATCTCCTTATGCTGCTCGCCAAACGCCAGCAGCAACTGCAACCCGCGATCCAGCCCCGGGATCAGATATTTACATGCTTGCTCGTCCGCCATCTCTCGCTCCTGCGCTGTGCGCCTGCCCTGCGGGCCGTCAGTTGAATACGAAGCCGCCGTTGACCGGCAGCAGTTGACCGGTGACGAAATCCGCCAGCGGCGACAGCAGATAAAGCACCGTACCGTTCACATCGTCCGGGTGCTGCGCCCCGGCCAACGCGCGCCCCTGCTCGTACAGCTGGTGGCGCTCGGCGGGGACATACTCGGTAGCTTCCACCCGCGTCAGGCCCGGCGCGATGGCGTTGACGCAGATGCCCTGCGGACCCAGCTCACGCGCCATCGATCGGGTCATCGCGATCAGCGCGCCTTTGCTGGCAACATAGGCCATCAGGCGCGGCGCGCCCCACAGCGCGGTGTCCGACGCCACGTTGACGATCTTGGCGTGCGGGTTGCGCGCCAGCAGCGGCACCGCCGCCTGGCTCACCAGCCAGGTGCCGCGCACGTTGACCTGCATTACCCGATCCCACAGATCGATGTCGTATTCCATCATGGTTTTACCGCCGACGCCGGTCGCCAGCGCCGCGTTGTTCACCAGGCCGTCGATCCCGCCGCCGGCGGCGATCTTCTCGAACGCCGAACGGATCGAATCCGGTGACGCCAGATCGATGGTTTGCGTTTCCACCTGAGCACCCTGCTCGCGCAGCGCGGCACCGCTCGCCGCCAGCTCATCCGCCAAAATGTCGCACATCACCACCTGCGCGCCGGCAGCGGCGATGGCGGCGGCGAAGCTGTAGCCCAGGCCGCGCGCCGCGCCGGTGACCACGATGCGTTTACCGTTCAGCAGGCCGTTCACTGCGCCGCCTCCCGCTCGCGCAGCGTCGCCAGCTGTTTTTGCGCCTCTTTCTGCATCAGGCGGCGCAGGCGAGAAAGACCGACGTCGTGCTGGTACAGATATTCGCGGCCGCGGGCGTTAGGCGCCATGTTCTCAAGCACGATGCGATCCTGCTCGAGCACGTCCCAATGCAACGATTCCAGACGATTGCGGTACATGAAGCGCCACATGTCGCGCTGCCAGTCCTTGACCTTACGAATGCGCCAGAAGAATACCCGGCAGTGATCCTTGTCCTCCGGCACCACCATGCCGATGATCCAGAAGTGACCGCCCGGCCCGAAGCGCTTCTTGTACGGGATCGACAGGCGCATCCAATACGCGCCGCTGTTGCCGAATTCCACCCAGTCGAAGTTGACGCCGATCTGGCCGTTTTTCTTGAAGATGAAACCGCTGTCGGTCGGCTCCAGCGCCATGTCCGCCTTGCGATCACCTTCCGCCATCGAGTGTGAAGAGGAGTGCAGGTAGGTGCCGTGCATCGGATCCATCACGTTTTCCAGGGCGTACTGGTAGTTGCAGTTCCAGCTGGCGGTGCACAGAAAATGACTGTACGACGCTTCGTCCGCCAGCTCTTGCGGGAAAGTCAGCTCCGCCGGCGCTTCATCCGCCGTCACGCCGAAATAGAGGAACACCGCGCCATAGGCTTCTTTGGCCGGGTAAGATCGCAGGCATTTTTGCCCCACCAGCGGGCAGCGATCCACCGCCGGCACGTCTTTCACCGTCCCGTCGCCGCCGACTTCCACCCCGTGATACCAACAGGCGATGCGATCGCCGAGGTTCCACCCCATGGAAAGCCGCGCGCCACGGTGCGGGCAGCGGTCTTCCAGCGCGTGGATCTGGCCTTCAGCGTCGCGCCACACCACGATTTGCTGCTCCAGGCGGGTGATGCCGACCGGGTTGTTGCCCACTTCCCAGCTGGCCAGCACCGGATACCACATGCCGCGCAGCCCCTGGTCAAGATAGTCCTGCAAGCTCTGTTCGGAGGATGTTGTGTTTGCTGTCATTGTCTTCTCCCGGGTGTCGCTCAGAAACCGTTAACGTGAAGGAATTCGCGGAACGTCGCCTCATTCCACGGCTGGCCGCTGCGATCGAACAGACGACGCTGATTCAACGCGCTGACGATCTGCTCCAGCTCTTCCGCCCCCTGATCGAAGATCGTTTCCAGCGCCGCCACCAGGGCGGTTTCGAAGCCGTCTGGCACCCGGGCACGGTTTTGCCAGATGACATTGCGGAACTGGCCCGGCTGATGGATTTGACCGTTGCCGCCTTCGCGGGCCGGCGTCACCTGTTGGGTGTCCGGCAGCCAGGGATTGAAATCGGTGATGTGCTGCATGATTACTCCTCCGCGATAAAGGTGATCTGGATTTGGTTGTCGACCACCCGGGTGGGATAGGTTTGCAGATCGCGGCCGCCCGGCTCGCGCAGGCACTGGCCGGTACGCACGTCAAACAGCGCTTCGTGCAGCGGGCACTCAACCTTGCCGTCGTCTACAAACCCCTGGCTGAGCAAGGCATAAGCATGCGGGCAGACGTCTTCCAGCGCGTAGTAGTTACCGTCGAGCAGGTACACCCCGATCTCCTTTCCTTCCACTTTGCCGGAGAAAGGAAAATCTTCTTTCACCTGAGACACTTCGCACACATTCTTCCAGCTCATTGCTTTTATCCTCTATCTGATTGTTTCATATATGAAACTCAGTTTCTTATTTAATACAGCCACTATAAGTCTGGCGAAACTTTCGTCAAGCGAGCGGAACGGCAAATGTTAATGAAAGGTTGTTTAAAAATGACAAATGCGGGAAAGATCACGAAATCATGCACCGATATGAAAAACCTATGTCAGTTGTGCGCTCCCTCGCTAATTTATGGCAAAAAATGCGTTGATCCCGGCGGCGCATTGCGCGTAAAAGTGTTTTCTCTCTGTCTTTTACACCCTATTTGATAACAATAAATTTACATCAATCAGCCCCATCCCCGCGTTTGCGCCAAATGGCATCCTCGGGTGAGTTTACTGCTGCCTGAATTCGTCAACCGCTCGCACTGAGGAACGCGCCGTGCAACAACGTCAACGCTGGTTTGGGGTGATCGCCCTGCTGTTTCTGATCGTTATCGCCTATGCGGATCGGGTTAATATCGCCGTGATGTTGGTCAATCCCGACTTCCTGCAACACTTTCAACTCGGCGGTGACCGCGCTCACCAGGGCACGCTGATGACGGTGTTTTTACTCGGTTACGGCCTGTCCGCCATGTTGCTGACGCCGTTTCTGGAAACGCTGATGGGTTACCGCCGCGCGCTGACGCTGAGCGTGGTGCTGTGGGCGCTGCTCACCGCCGCCTCGCCGCTGGCGGGATCGCTGCTGTTGCTGTGCGTGGTGCGCGCGCTGCTTGGCGTCAGCGAAGGGCCGCTGTTCTCGCTGAAAACCATGTACATCAGCGATCATTTCACCGCCGACGAGCGTGGCAAGCCCAACGCGGTCAGCGCGCTGGGCGTCTCGTTGGGGCTGGTGCTCGGCTTTCCGCTGGTGAGTTTTCTGATGGCGCACTTCGGCTGGGCGATGTCGTTTCACCTGCTGGCGCTGCTCAACCTGCTGCTGGGCCTGGCGCTGGTGCGGTTGTTCGTTCATCCGCTCGCCTTATCTTCATCTTCACGCCCCGCCGATCCGCAACCGGTGCTAAGCCGCGTCTGGCACACCTTTGCGCTGGCCTGGTGCACGCCGATGCTCGGCTGGATCCTGCTGATCGAGATCGCCACGCTCAGTTACCTGTGGGGCTCCAGCGCCTGGCTGCCGGCTTACCTGACCGATGAAAAGGGGTTCTCCATCAAGCAAATGGGCTGGATGGCCGCGCTGCCTTTCATCGTCAGCATCGCCTCCAAATACCTCGGCGGCGCGTTGCTCGATCGCATCCGTCCTTATCAGGCGCCGCTGATCTTCGTCTTTGGCGGCGCGGCGACCGCACTGTGCATCTATGGCGTAATGAACAGCCATCAGCTTGGCTGGATCGCCTTCTTCCTGCTGGCGGCCAATGCCTGTTGGGGCGCGCAGGGCGCGGCGATCCCCACGCTGCTGCAGCATTATGCGCGGCCGGAGGCGGTCGGCAGCGCCTATGGGCTGATTAACGGCATCGGTAATCTATTCTCGGCGTTCGTGCCGATGGCGATGGGCATGGTGATGGCCAGCCAGGGCAAGGTGTCCTCGGGCTTTGCGGTGCTGATTGCCTCACAGCTGCTGACGCTGCTGGCGGGCGGCGCGCTGTTTAGCCGTATGTTGCTGGCGCGACAGGTTAAACGGGCATAAACCCGTTTCTCTCTCCTCTGTGACGAGAAACCGAATGCTGTGAGTGGGTGCTCAGGGATCTGGACGCCACCAACCAGCAGACGGGGGACATCCCCCGTCGCCAGGTTGCCTTACCGTTCGGATTCGTAAGCCAAAATGGCCGCAACCTCCGTAGTGCCCGATCGGATACGCAGCTCACACAGCGTGCTGCGGGTTATCCATGCCAGTGATATTACCGTGGCACAAATAACCACCAATTTTAACAGGCCCCGTTTGTTCGGCATCATGCCTTCTTCTCCTTGCCTCGCAGCGGGTAAGAGGCTAACTTAACGTTGCTGGCGTTAGAGTAGGCCTCGGGTTGATGAATATCGACTCGGGGCTTTTCTCTTTGTACCTTTCACGCAGGCTCCAGATACAAAGATCCAGAGCACCCGCGCGCAGTATATTCATCCTCTCCATTGTCGCGGTTCCTTTTTACTGGCTCAGTTTCATTTCTGCGCAGGCTTGCGCAAAGGCGTTGCAACAGACTGAAAATCGCCGCGCGGATGGCGACAAACGAAATAAAAAAAAGCGGCCCCCATACGATGGGAGCCGCTTTTTCAGCGAGGCGTGGCCCGGCGTCACGCGTGTTTCTTGGCCGCCTGCAGGTACAGCATCTCCAGACCCAACGTCGCCGCAGCCAGCGCAGTGATCTCGGACTGGTCATAAGCCGGCGCCACTTCCACTACGTCCATGCCGACGATGTTCAGCGACTGCATGCCGCGCACCAGTTTCAGCGCGCGATCGGAGGTCAGCCCGCCGATCACCGGCGTGCCGGTGCCCGGTGCGAACGCCGGATCCAGACAGTCGATGTCGAAGGTCAGGTATACCGGCATATCGCCGACGATGCCTTTGATCTGCGTCAGCAGGTCGTCCACGCTGCGATCGTTCACCTGCGCGGCGTCCAGTACGGTAAAGCCGTTGTCATGATCGAACTCGGTGCGAATGCCGATCTGCACCGAGTGATGTGGATCGATCAGGCCTTCGTTCGGCGCATGATAGAACATGGTGCCGTGGTCGAACTTGCTGCCGTTGGCGTAGGTATCGGTATGGGCATCGAAGTGCACCAGCGCCAGCTTGCCGAAATGCTTGGCGTGCGCACGCAGCAGCGGCAGAGTGACGAAGTGGTCGCCGCCGAACGAGAGCATGCGCTTACCTGCCTTCAGCAGTTTCTCCGCGTGCGCCTGCAGCTTGTCGCTCATGTCCTGCGCATCGCCGAAGTTGAACACGATGTCGCCGCAGTCAACCACATTCAGGCGATCGCGCAGATCGAAGCTCCACGGCCAACGATTGCCTTCCCAGGCCAGGTTGGTGGACACCTGACGGATAGCCGCCGGGCCATGACGGCCGCCGGCGCGGCCGGAGGTCGCCATGTCAAACGGAATGCCGGTGATGACCCACTCTGCATCGCTGTCGTAAGGCATGAAGTTCAGCGGAAAGCGCAGGAAACCAAAGGCGTTGGACACTAATGAATTATCGGACTGATGGCCTAAGGTGCTCATAGTAAACCCTCGTAGTTCAACAAGTTGCCGGGCGCAGACGCCGGGCCGTTACAAAAAAAAATCCCTCCCGCGTCGTTAGCCCGACGAGAAAGGGATTTATTCGATGTGTGTTTCGGTGCTACCGATACGGCAGATTATGGCCGCATTTTGTTCGTGCTTCAAGGGGGGTATGATGCACGCAGGTTGCGCGGCCATATCAATCGTATTTTCCCCGGCTGATGAAGCTAATCATGTCCTACCGCCTAAAAAGCCAGCAATTAGAGGAAAGAACACACACCTACAAATTATTTATAGGTAACGCTAAACTGAATGGTGGCATTAGCCTTTCCAGGTGTAATAGGTGGGGAGTAAGTTTTGTAACGAGCATATAATCGCCCTAGCACCGTATAATCCGACATGTACTTCGATTTGTTAGGATAGAAAAAATAATAGTCATCATCTCTATAATAGTTGCTAATCTGCAAACCCAAACCTTGCGCACCACCAGATAATTTATCTAATTCATATATCCCTGGTGCAGGCTCATCACCATCAAAAGTTATATAAATAGCAGTTCCTTTCACACAAGAGAATTCGATATCAAATGATACCCAATCACTAGTCGCACCAATACGATTCAGTCTAGCCAAATCAACATCCCCCAACGGCACGGATAGAGTTTTTGAATCGAGACTACAGCTTGGCTTGACCACCTCTGCGCTCAAGTGCAGATTGCCATCGCTGGCCTGAGTATTAAACATGGAAATGAATAAAACACATCCTGAAAAATAAAAAAATATTCTTTTCATAGAAAACCCTTATCTTTTTTGATGCAAAAATCTGAGGGAAAACTCAGGGATAAACAATACTAAACTGCACATCGGCTGTAGCAATGCCATAACCTACAGGCTCATCTTTATTAATAATCGAATAACCGGCGTAAAATCCCCATCTGCCTATTTTGTTCTCGCTACCAGGCCCACTTGATTGCAAATCATACGTTTCTGTCAATCCATTAGGCTCAATAAGATAACCATATCCCCCTGCATCAGGATAGGTACCGATCAGAAACCCAACATTCTTGGCTGCACCAGGCGCACCACTATTATTAGGTGCAAAAACTCTGTCCCACTCACCTGTTTCACCCGGCCGGGCATCGGTCCCTTCAAATCGCACTTTCACCTGAGAGGTGCTTGCCGGGCAATCCCGCAGTACAATATCGAAAGACCAGCTTCCCCCCCACCTCCCCCCACGTCCATCTATCATTCCTAGATTCACAGTCTGGTTTTTAGAGCCGGTATCCAATACACAGGCATTCTCCAACACTCTGCCAGTCACATTAATACTCCCATCCGCCGCCTGCAGCGGCGGTGCCAGCATGGCGGCGCCGAGCAGCGTCAGGGGCAGTGCTATTTTTCTCATCATTATCTTTGTCCTTATTGATAGGTGAGGCTAAAGGTTGCTACCGCGTTGGCCTCGCCGGCGGCGATCTGCGGTTGCGTTTGGTAATAACGGGCGCTGAACGGGTAGCTGCGCAGGCCCTGTAAGGCCGTTTCCAGCGGCAGCCGTTCGCCCAGCGTCAGCGGCACGCCGCGGTAGAGCAACTGCACCCCGACGCCGCGCGCGCTGGCCTGCGCATCGGGGTTAACCAGCGCCAACACGCCGGGCAGGTCATCCTCTGCAGCGATGCCATCGAACTGAATATTGACCCGGGCGCCGGCATCGCAGGCCAGATCCAGCAAGAACGGCTGTTCGCCGCGCGTGCTGCCCACGCCGCGAAAATCGCTGCGCGCCACCTCGCCCAACGCCACCGTGCGGTGGCGGCCGCCCTGCAGCTCACAGGCCAGCCGGGTGATGGCAACCGGCTTTTGCAAGGCGATATCCAGCACCGGCTGGCCGTTGAGCGTGCGGCGGGCCAGGGTTTCCGTCGCCAACACGCCGGAGGCCAGCGGCCCGGTCACCACCAGCCGCAGGCTGATTTGCCGTTTTCCGGCGGCAAGGGCGCCGCTCGCCGGCCAACCCTCGCTGAAGGCGGCGTCGGTATCCAGCGCATAACCCAGCCCGCTGATCGTGGTGCCGTAGACCGCGCTGTTGCCGCTTTTCAACCCGCTATCGCTGCCCAACAGGTTGAGACGTGCGTCTTCCGCTCCCGCACAGGGCGCCAGCGACGCGGCTTGCTGCACCTGGCGCGTGCCCTGCCACACCACGCTGCCAACCGGCAGATCGCGTTGCAACGTCTGCGCCGGAATGTCGAACAGCAGCCGTTCCGGGTTGCCGGCCGGCGGACATTCCGCTCCCCAGGCGCCGCCCGCCGCCCACAGCCCGCACAGGCCGAGCATCCATACTCCCGCTTTCATCCTTTGCTCCTTAACGACACTCTGCCGCTATCTCTGGGATCTCCGGGCCGGCCGTTTCCGGCAGGCTGTAGACGACCTGGCATTGCTGGTCCGGTTGTTTGCCCCACTGCACGTGCAGCATGCCGTTGGCCGGCATGCCGGCCAGGAACAGCTGCCCGCCGTCGCCGACAATGCTGCCGTCACCGCCTGCGCCCGTCAGCCTGGCAATCGCACCGAACGGCACCGGCCGGCCATCGGCGCGCGTCAGCGTCATCATCATCCGTGCGCCTACCTTGGTTTGATAATCCGCCAGCACCACCGCGCCACGGGTTGGGATCACCGTCTGGCTGGTCAGCCCCAGCTCCACGTTGTCCGCCAGGGTGGTCGGATCCAGCGTGATCGCATTCTGGCGATAGGCAGAGAGATAAGGCACCACCGCATAGCCGCGGCTATCGGTTTTCACCCCCACCTGATTCACCACGCTGACCCCGCCGGCACCCGGCGCGCGTACCAGCGCCACCGTATCGTTAAGCGGTTGCGACAGCGTCACCCCGCCGGCATGCAGCAACACCCCGCCCTGAATGTCGTAATTCAGCCGCTGGCGCTGCCCATCGTGGCTCAGCCCGGCGCCAAGCAACGCCTTACTGCCGCGATAGCCCAGCGCCAGATTGCCGTTCTCGCCCTCCCCTTGATTGCCATAGCCGCCGGTCAGCCCCCAGTTCAGGTTATCGCCTTCCAGCGCGGTGCCGTTCAGCCCCAGCGTCTGCAACGTTTTGCCGTTGTTGCTATTGCTGATGCCGTAACCGGCCCAGGTGTTGTGTGCCCACAGGTTCAGTGGAATGCTGACATTCAGCGCCACGACGCGATCGGTCTGGGCCTGATAACTCTGGTTCTGGCTGTAGTTAAGGCCATAACTCACTCCTTTGATGCTGCCGTTGTAGCCCAGGCTGACGGACTGGCGCTTGCCTTGTTCTCCCCAGCGCCGATCTTCCGCCAGGCTCAGGAACAGCGAGCCTGGCAGCGGCCCCAACCCCTGCTGCAGCGACAGTTCTTTACGGCTGCGGGTAGCGCTGTTGCCTGTGCTTTCGCGAGATTGCATCGCCTGTTGCAACGTGGTGTAGCCCTCACTGGCATGGCGATAACCGGCCATGCTCAGCTGGGTGCCGGTGAGCGGGAAGCTTTTTTCATAGCGCAGACGCCACATTTTGCCCTGCCGATCGTCCCTCTGAACGGCCTCTTCCGGCCGCCGGGCCCAGCTTTGCGTCATATCCAGCGACAACGCGCCGGCGCGGCCCAGGTTTTGCCCCACGCCCAGCGCCAGCGAACGGTAACGATTGGCCCATTGGCCACCGCCATACAGCGTGGCGCCGAGCGGCAGGCCGTAGATCAGCGTGCCCTGCATAAACTTCTCGTCATCGGCGCTCGCGTCCTGCGCACGGTATTGCCCGGCGGCCAGGCCGTAGCTGAGCCGCCCTTCGCGCTGCAGCACCGGCAGCGAAGCAAACGGCACCAGCAGGCGCTGTTCCGTACCGTCGCTTTCTTTGATGATGACATCCAGATCGCCGCTGCCGGAGACCGCATACAGATCGCTGATTTCAAAGGCGCCCGGCGGCACATAGCGCTGATCGACCACCACGCCGTTCTGGCGAATGATCACCTCCGCGTTGCTTTTGGCGATGCCGCGCACCACCGGCGAGTAGCCGCGCAGGCTGTCCGGGTACATCTCCTCCACCGAGACCAGCTGTACGCCGCGCAGCGGCAGCGAATCGAAGATATCGCCCGGCGTGGTGGCATCGCCCAGCGTCAACAGCCCGTTCAGCGGGGTGATGTCTCGCTGTACATAGCTGTTCAACGTGCGCCAGTGCGCCTCTCCCTGGCCGTTCCGGTTCCACACGCCGTCATGCCGCAACCGCCAGGCGCCCCAGTTAGCGCCATTGCGCAGATTGACGAAATAGCTGCTTTCATTGCCGCCCCCATGCCGGCTGCGATCGTGCGCCCCACGCAGGGTATAGTTGCTCAGCAACGCCGGAATGCCGCTGTCCCACTGCTCTGGCGGCACATAGCCGCGCGCCTGGCGTTTTAACGCCGCTTGCGGGATGCTCAGCTTCAACTGCTGTTGCTCGAACAGCAGTTCCGTTCTGGCGCCGGGAATGGCCTGCGGCAGATTGATGCATGCCTCGGAGGGCTGCAGCGCGGGAAAGGCGGCCAGATCCACGCCAAAGCCCTTCAGGTCCTCCCATTTCAGGCAAGGAGCCAGACGCTCTTTGCCCTGCTCATCCGGCTGCAGAGAAAAGGCCAGCGTACGGGTATCCAGCCGCTGCTCGTTGAGGAACAGATCAACGCGATACTCTCCCGGCGGCTGCTTATCCTCATCAGAGAACAACGCCAGATCCACTTCAGTTTGCGGCGTATTGCCTATCTGCAATAAAGCAGAGCTAAAACGGTATTCCGCCTGCGCCACGCCGCTGTACATCAGCAGGCCGGCAAGTTGCCAGGCCAACGGCGTCAGCCGATATTCGCCGCGCCGCCCAGATTGGCGACGCGCTGTTTTGCTGTTCATGTTCCACATCCCTGTTCACACCGCCCCCCTGGTTATCAACCGCGCCATCACAACGCTTGTTGGTGCTGCGCACTCAGGCCGCCGTAGTCGTTGATCACCTGCCAGCTCACCTGTTTGCCGGTGGCTGAAGGCGGCAGGGTATAGGCCAGCGTGGCGAACGGCGCCACCATCTGTGGTTCCTTGATTTTTTCACCGGCGACCGAGACCGTGGAGAAACTCAGGTAGTAGGGGGAATCATTGGTCGCTTTCAGCGTATTGCCGCTGCGCTCCCAGCGTACTTTGCTCGCCGCTTCTTCCGGTGAGCCGGCCAGCGACGCCGGGCGATAGAACAGTTTGATGCGGGTGCGCACCGCGATTTGCAGATGGTTGCCCTTGCCTTCCGCCTCCGGCGGCACGGTCTTGACGCTGAACCAGAATACCGACTCGCGATCTTCCGGCAGCGCCTGAGCGGTTTTCACCACCCGCAGCGTATTCTCTTTGCCGCCATTCAAACGAAACAGCGGCGGCGTGACCAGGAATGGTGCCTTGACGTTGCCTTCCAGATCGGCGTTGACCCACGATTGCACCAGATAAGGAATATCGTCCGGATTTTTCACCGTGATGGTCGCTTCTTTCTTGCCGCCGGGGTACACCAGCCGGGTGCCGCCGATCACCACACCGGCAGCGGCCTGAAAACTGTTGATTAACAGTGCGGCACAAAGTGCCAAATAGACGGCCTTCATTTTATCCATTCCCTTGATGTTATTTTTTTAATCAGCGCTGAGGAATAACGATTCCGCCTAGCGCAAACATGTAAAATAACCGGCGAAAGCGTATTTCGCCGGTAGATTAACGCCCGGATAGAAAATTAGTTATACGAAACGCTGAATTGGATAGTGGCGTTGGCATCACCGGCGGTGACTTTATCTGTCGAACGATAAGCCACAGTGAACGGCAGCAAGTTATCACCTTCACTCAAGGCGATCTCCGCCGAGGCCGCGCCGGGGAGCAAGTGCTCGTTATCAGGCCCGTTAATACGCAGCGCCAAGCCTGCCGCACCGCCATCGTCTAATTTGAACAGCTTAGCGTCTTTATCATCCACTGCGCCATCCAGAGTCACTTTAGCCGCTTTCAGATTGGCCGGGCAGTCTTTCAGCTGCAAAGTAAATTCCTTATAATCAGACTCATCTCCTACGTTTTTAAACTTAGCCGCCGCCACATCGCCCATCTGTACATTCAGCGTCGGGTTAACCACACAGGCGTTATCGACAATCTTACCGGTGAAGTTAATCACACCATCAGCGGCAAATGCCGAGGAAGAGATCGCCGCACAGGCCAGTGCGGAAGCTACCAGATACTTTTTCATATAAGTCCCTTATATTATTTAAACTACTAAGTTATATGTCGATATACATACATTGACCGTGGCGTGAACACCACGTTTACTACGCATCGTTATTACCGATGCCAATATATGGTGCGCATGCACGAAAAATACGGGCACCATGCATTGCATCGGCTTTATAAAACCTAAGGAAGTTCATTAGTAATCAGAAACCCACCAAGGATAATAAGTCATTTAAAAACATTAATTCAACCACAAAGAGAAATGGGAAAAAAAACAGAACCATAATTCATAATTAATGATTTTGTTTTTTTAAAAAATCAGAATAGTGCCCTATTCACAGGAATATAAAATATACAAATAAAATATAACACCTTATAAAACAAAGAGATTACCACCACACTCATAAAGAAAAAACCATATAGATACTTGATTAAAAATTCAAACCCATCAAGAAAAAGAGGTAAAATGAAAGAGAAACTGATCAATTATCGCATTTATAATGAACAACAATAACTAATACTGGTTATGTTTTATAATTGAAAGATCTAATTAGTGAATGAGAATGTTAATTTCAGAGACTTCTTGTATTTAGTAGATGGATTTATAATATAGGATGCATTCAATAAAGAAGATGAAAGAAAACATACTTTTCGTAACGCGTTGAACTCACCACTGCAGAGTTGGACGTTGCATCAGGGCGGCAAAAGCCCGGTAATGTTAAGTACGCCCTGCGCCGCCGTTCGAACGGCAGCATGGCTGTCTGCAACCTGTACGCCATCGAAAACTTAGTCGTGCGACAGAAAAGAAAAGGCCGGGCGTCCTTAAGCCGCCCGGCCTTCCTTCACTTCATTACTCGTCTTCCAGATACGTGTAACCGTACAGGCCGGCTTCAAACTCTTCCAGGAACTGCGCCTGCAGCTCGCTGTCCAGATCGGTTTCTTTGACCTGATCGCGGAATTTGGACAGCAGCGCGCTCGGATCGAGCTGCACGTACTCCAGCATGTCCGCCACGGTGTCGCCCTCGTCGGACAATTCGGTCTCGACGCTGCCGTCCGGGAACACGTACACGTCAACCGAGGCGGTGTCGCCGAACAGGTTGTGCATGTTGCCGAGGATCTCCTGATACGCGCCGACCATGAAGAAGCCCAGCGCCGGCGGGTTCTCCGGATCGTACGGCGGCATCGGCATGGTGGTCGCCACGCCGTCGCCGTCGACGTAATGGTCGATGGTGCCGTCGGAGTCGCAGGTGATATCGAGCAGCACCGCGCGGCCTTCCGGCGGCTTGTCCAGCCCTTCCAGCGGCAGCACCGGGAACAGCTGGTCGATGCCCCAGGCATCCGGCATCGACTGGAACAGCGAGAAGTTGACGTAGAACTTGTCCGCCATGCGCTCTTGCAGCTCATCGATGATCGGGCGATGCGCGCGGTTGCTCGGATCGAGCTGCTGCTGGATCTTGTTGCAAATGTTCAGATACAGCTGCTCGGCCCAGGCGCGCTTGGTCAGGTCCAGCATGCCGTGCGCATATTGGGTATGCACGTCGTGCAGATCCATCTGGCTGTCGTGCAGCCATTCGCGCAGCGAGCGGCGGTTCTCCGGCTCGTTCATTTCCAGCCAGGTTTCCCACATGCTTTCCAGCGCGCGCGGCGCGTCGGCTTCCGGCGGCTGCGGTTCGCTGAATTCGTTGCGCTCTACGCCGATCACGTTGGAGACCAGCACCGTATGGTGCGCGGTCACGGCGCGGCCGGACTCGGTGATCACCGTCGGGTGCGGCAGGCCGTGTTCGTTACAGGCGTCGCCGATGCCCCAAATCACGTTGTTGGCGTATTCGTTCAGGCCGTAGTTGACCGAGCAATCGGACTGCGAGCGGGTGCCTTCGTAGTCGACGCCCAAACCGCCGCCCACATCGAAGCACTGAATGTTGACGCCCAGCTTGTGCAGCTCAACGTAGAAGCGCGCCGATTCGCGCACGCCGGTGGCGATATCGCGAATGTTGGCCAGCTGCGAGCCCAGGTGGAAGTGCAGCAGTTGCAGGCTGTCGAGACGGCCCGCTTCGCGCAGGGTCTCCACCAGCTTCAGCACCTGCACCGCCGCCAGACCGAATTTGGATTTTTCGCCGCCGCTCGACTGCCATTTGCCGGAGCCTTGCGACGCCAGACGCGCACGCACGCCCAGGCGCGGTATGACGTTCAAGCGTTCGGCTTCTTCCAGCACCAGGTTGATCTCGGACATCTTTTCGATCACCAGGTACACCTTGTGCCCCAGTTTTTCCCCGATCAGCGCCAGGCGAATGTATTCACGATCTTTATAACCGTTACAGACGATCACCGAGCGGGTCATGCCGGCATGCGCCAGCACCGCCATCAGCTCGGCCTTGGATCCGGCTTCCAGCCCCAGCGGTTCGCCGGAATTCACCAGCGATTCAATCACGCGGCGATGTTGGTTCACCTTGATCGGATACACCAGGAAATAGCCGCCCTGGTAACCGAAGGACTCGCGCGCGCGTTTGAACGCGGCGTTGATCGAACGCAGGCGATGCTGAAGGATCTGCGGGAAGCAGAACAGCGCCGGCAGACGTTGGCCGTCTTGCTGGCGCGTTTTCACCAGTTCTGCCAGATCGACGCGCGCCTGCGGGACATCCGGATCCGGGCACACGCTGATATGGCCCAGCTCGTTGACGTCATAGTAATTGTTGCCCCAGTAGGCGACGTTATAAGTACGCAGCATCTTGCTGGCATTACGATCATTCATGGCAACCTCCTGCATGGAGCGCAAAGATAAAGACTCGCCCGCAACCGGCGGACGGTGAATCAACAGATCATCAGACATGGTTCGCCTCACATTCCGTACTGACGAAACCGCCAGCCACTATCGCAGCTACAACCCGCGAGAACAACCCAACAAGCCGCGCCGGCGGCAGCGAAGAGAACTGCCGTTCGCGGTCAGCGATCGGTTTATCACTCATATAATTGTAAGACACCCTGTTCAAACCTCGTGAATCGGGCCAAGAAACATCCCACAGGAAGGCTGCAGGCTACCCTTGTTCAGTTCTTCAGACGACCGTTAGCCGGCCCGAGAATCCTGAGTAGCGGCCAAGTGTTTATCGCACCTGGTAAGTGACAGAGAGACAAGACGGGAAATAGCAGAAGAATGTGCGCCAGAACGGCACTGCTGTTGGGAACCAACAACCGGTAGACAACGGATCATTAATCCAACCACCTCCACGCGCGCCGTTCGGAGTGAACGACCCAGCCTCTAAAATAGTGTAAGAACGTGACCGTTCGATGAAGCGGCGAACGCCCGCGACGGATAATAGCGCAATGCCGGCGAATGCAAAGCGGAAGTTTAACGTACCTTCTCCCACGCCAGGCCGCCGTACTGTGCAGCAAATGAACCGCGCGCGCAGTTTATACCGGTAAGCAGGTGAAAAAGCAAAATGAAAATTCGCCGAAAACTGTTTCAAGCGATGAAAATGGCGCCAACCCGTTTGCGCAAAAGAGCGAAAGCGCAAAAAATTACTGGCAATCTGGCTAAACCCTGACCTAAAATAGACGTCCAGATGTTAATCCATCTATACTGGTTAACTGATAAACTGCTTAACGGCTTTGCCTGAGGGGCGTTGCAGGATGCATCTCGCGCCATCAGCGGAAGACCCTTCGCTTCGATGCCGGATCTCCAGCGCTGTGCAGTAATTTCTAACCCGTCTTATGCAAGGTAAAGAACACAATGGCTAAACACCTCTTCACGTCCGAATCCGTCTCCGAAGGACATCCAGATAAAATCGCCGATCAGATCTCCGATGCCGTCCTCGACGCCATCCTGGAACAAGATCCGAAGGCGCGCGTCGCCTGCGAAACCTACGTGAAAACCGGCATGGTCCTGGTCGGCGGTGAAATCACCACCAGCGCCTGGGTCGATATCGAAGAGATCACCCGCAAGACCGTGCGCGAGATCGGCTACGTTCATTCGGACATGGGCTTTGACGCCAACTCCTGCGCAGTATTGAGCGCTATCGGCAAGCAATCCCCGGATATCAATCAGGGCGTTGACCGTACCGATCCTCTCGAGCAGGGCGCCGGCGATCAGGGCTTGATGTTTGGCTACGCCACCAACGAAACCGACGTGCTGATGCCGGCTCCGGTGACCTACGCACACCGTCTGGTGCAGCGCCAGTCCGAAGTGCGTAAAAACGGCACCCTGCCGTGGCTGCGCCCGGACGCGAAGAGCCAGGTGACCTTCCAATACGACGACGGCAAAATCGTCGGCATCGACGCCGTCGTTCTGTCCACCCAGCATTCCGAAGACATCGCGCTGAAAGATCTGCAAGAAGCGGTGATGGAAGAGATCATCAAGCCGGTACTGCCGGCGGAATGGCTGACGGCGGGCACCAAATACCACATCAACCCGACCGGCCGTTTCGTTATCGGCGGCCCGATGGGCGACTGCGGCCTGACCGGACGTAAAATCATCGTCGACACCTACGGCGGCATGGCTCGCCACGGCGGCGGCGCCTTCTCCGGTAAGGATCCGTCCAAGGTTGACCGTTCCGCGGCTTACGCGGCGCGCTACGTGGCGAAAAACATCGTCGCCGCCGGCCTGGCCGATCGCTGCGAGATCCAGGTGTCTTACGCTATCGGCGTAGCGGAACCGACTTCCATCATGGTGGAAACCTTCGGTACCGAGAAAGTGCCAACCGAACAGCTGACGCTGCTGGTGCGCGAATTCTTCGATCTGCGCCCATACGGCCTGATCCAGATGATGGATCTGCTGCAGCCGATCTACCGCGAAACCGCCGCCTACGGCCACTTCGGCCGCGAGCACTTCCCGTGGGAAGCGACCGACAAAGCTGAGCTGCTGCGCGATGCCGCCGGCCTGAAATAAGCCCCGACATCAACATGAAAAACGGCGAGCCTTGGCTCGCCGTTTTTTTTGAGCGGATGGGTGCTCCCGGATCAACGCATCGACTGCCAGCAAGCGGAGGCACCGCCCCCGCCGCCGGGTTGCCTTACCGTTCGGATTCGTAAGCCAAAATGGCCGCAACCTCCGTAGTGCCCGATCGGATACGCAGCTCACACAGCGTGCTGCGCGTTATCCATGCCAGTGATATTACCGTGGCACAAATAACCACCAATTTTAACAGGCTCCGTTTGTTCGGCATCATGCCTTCTTCTCCTTGCCTCGCGGCGGGTAAGAGGCTAACTTAACGTTGTCACGCGTTAGAGTAGGCCTCGGGTTGATGGACATCGACTCGGGGCTTTTCTCTTTGTATCTTTCGCTCGGGCTCCAGAGACAAAGATCCAGAGCACCCGCCCGCAGTATATTCATCTCACCACCACACCCCGTGTTCCTTTTCGCACGCAATATCATTTTTGCGCAGCCGCTCGCAGCGCCTTACAACACCATGAAAAATAAAAAAAGGCTCAGCGACGCTGAGCCTTTGATGGCAGAAAAAGCATGGCCGAGATGCCGATTACGACGTCTGCTTGCGCAACAGATAAACGAAGTACGGCGCGCCGATAAAGGTCGCCAGTAACCCGGCGGGGATCTGATACGGAAACAGCAGCATCCGCCCGCACCAGTCGGCAAATACCATCAGCAAACCGCCCAACAGCGCGGCGATCACCATCTGCGACAGCGCGCGGCGGAAGCCCAACATGCGCGCCATGTGCGGCGCCATCAGTCCGACAAAGCTCAGCGGCCCCACGGTCAGGGTCGCCATGGCGGTCAGCGTGGCGGCTAACAACAGGATGGTCAATCGCGCAGGCGTCAGCGCAATCCCCACCGAACGGGCGGTGGCTCCGCCGAGCGGCAGGATGGTCAGCCAGCGGCGGCACAGCGGCGCCAATACCATCAGGCCGGCGGCCACCAGCGCGGTGCGCAGCGCCTGCGCCGGCTCCACTGAATAGGTCGAACCGGAGAGCCAGGTCAGCAAGCCCCCCATACGCGGATCGCCGCTGGCCAACAGCAGGAAGATAACGGTGGTAAAGGCGGTGCTGAGCGCGATACCGGCGAGCAGCATGCGTTCCGTCGAGAAACCGCCGCGGCCTGCGGCGATCATGATGATCAGCAGCGTCGCGGCCGCCCCCAGACTGCCGGCGGGCAGCAGCCAAACGAAGGCGTCGCCCGGCACCATAAACAGCATCATCACGACGCCAAAAGCGGCGCCGGAGCTGATGCCCAACACTTCCGGGCTGGCCATCGGGTTACCGGTCAGTTTCTGAATCAGCGTGCCAGCGACCGCCAGCATCATACCCGCGGCCAACGCCGACAGCACCCGCGGCCAACGCCACGGCAGCAAGGCGTCCAGCTCCGCCCCCAGGCTCCAGTGCCAGCCGCCGGCATTTTTACCCAGCATCAGCGCCAGCGTCAGGCCAATCAGCAACACGACGCCGGCCAGGCCAATCCAGCCCGCCAGATGCCCGCGCTCGGCAGGCACCTTGTCGCCCAGGTTCATCGGCGGCGGCGTGGCGGCGCTGCGCAAACGCGGCAGCAGCCACAGCAGCAGCGGCGCGCCGAACAGCGCGGTGGCCGCGCCGGTCGGGATCTCGCGCCACACCTGCGTGACCCCGAGCATCACCTGATCGGTCAGCCACAGCAACAGCGCCCCCAGAAACGGCGCCAGCATCATGCGGTGCGCCAGACGGCGCGCGCCCAGCATCTTCGCCATCAGCGGCGCAAACAGGCCGATAAAGCCGATAACGCCCACCGCGCTCACCAGCATGGCGCTGAAGATAATGGCCAACCCCAGGGCGCAGAAGCGCGCCATCGACAGCCCCAGCCCCAGGTTGCGCGCCACGCCGTCGTCCAGCCCCAGCAGCGTCAGCGGGCGCAGCAATAGCGCCGCCAGCGCACCGGCCACCAGCAAACGCGGCAGGAGGAACCGTACGGCGCTCCAGTCCTGTTGGTTCAACGCGCCGGTGCCCCACAGGAACATGCCCTGCAGTTGATCGTAATGAAACAGCGCCAGCAGGCTGTTGACCGCGCCGCAGTAAAGTCCCAGCACCAGCCCGGCCAGAATCAGCGTCACCGGCGACATCCGCTTGCCCCAGGCGACGCCAAACACCAGCCCGCCCACCACAATCGCCCCCACCATAGCGGCCAGCTGGCGGGTGAACTCGCCCCCCGGCAGCACCCACAGCGTGGCGATGGTCAGGCCGAGCTGCGCGCCGGCGGCCACGCCGAGCGTCGACGGTTCCGCCAAAGGATTGCGCAACACCTGCTGGAACAGCACGCCAACCAACCCCAGACCGGCGCCGGCCAACAGTGACACCGTCAACCGCGGCAGCAGGCTGTAATGGAACAGCATTTGCCGCACGTCGTCGATGTCCGGCGCGCTGAGCGCCCGCACCCATTGCGCCGGCGGCAGCTGCTGCACCAGGTTATATATCGTCAAACCGCCTGCCGCCGCCAGCAACAGCAGGATCAGCGTCAGCGGCAATTTCCGGATGCCCGCATTCATGACGCACTCTCCTGAGCTTGCGCCAACAGGCGGCAGAAACGCATCGTCGACAGCGTAGCGCCATAGAACCACACCGCCGGCACCTGCCGCAGCTGGTTTTGTCGCACGAAGGGCAACGACTGCCACAAAGGCGTCGCGCTGACCTTGTCCATCATCGCCTGATTGCCGTGATCGAGATAAATGACCCGGGCGTTACGCACCGTGGCCAACCGTTCAATCCCCACCACCGCCGTGCCCCAAAAATCGGTTGGCTCCTGCCAGGCGTTGCGGATGCCGAGTTGATCCATCGCTTCCTGGAACAGACTTTTCTGGCCGATGATCAGCGCATGGCGCGTGTCGATCAGGGAAAACAACAGCAGCGGTTGTCGGGTGTAGCTTTGCAGGCGCTGACGCGCGTCCTGCATAAAGCTGTCGAACTGCGCCAGGTGGTTTACCGCCCGGCTTTCTATGCCCAACCGCTGGCCCAGCGCCAGCAGCGACTGGCGAGCGACGGTCAGCGGTTTGCCGCTGCCGTCGTTGAAGCCGAAGCTCATGGTTGGCGCGATGGGTTGGATTTTGCGCGGCGTCGGGCCATAGCCTTGCGACAACAACACCAGCGAAGGCTGCAGTTGCTGCAGCAGTTCGAGGTTCGGTTCGGTGCGCTGACCGACGTCGACCACCGTCGTCGGCAGCTTTGGCTCCGCCACCCACAGGTTATAGTTATGGACATCGGCCACCGCCAGCGGCGTCACGCCCAATGCCAACAGCAGCTCGATCGGCAACCATTCCAGCGCCGCAACGCGCGCGATATCCGGCGGCGCATCCGCCGCTCTGCCGGGCAACGAACCCAACAGCGGCGACAGCGCGAGCGCCATCAATAAACGGCGGCGCAGCGGATCGTGAGAAGAAGTGAATGCAGAGGACATCAGTAGACAAAACTCACCGGCGCGCCGCCGCTCGGATGCGGCAACGTGCCCATAGGAATACCGTAAATTTGCTCCAGCACCGGCCCCTGCATCAGCTCCAGCGGGCCGCCCTGGGCGATCATTTCACCGCCACGCAGCGCCACCAAATGGTCGCAGTAGCGCGCCGCCATGTTGATGTCGTGCAGTACGGCGATCACCGTAAGATCGCGTTCGCGGCTCAGGCGCTGGATCAGCGCCAGCACCTCGACCTGGTGCGCGATATCCAGCGCCGAGGTCGGCTCGTCGAGCAGCAGGCAGCGGCTGTCCTGCGCCACCATCATCGCCAGCCAGGCGCGTTGGCGCTCGCCGCCGGACAGGCTGTCCACCAGCCGGTTGGCGAACGGCTTCAAGCCCACCAGCGCGATGGCCTCTTCCACCTGTTGACGATCGTTGGCGCCAAAACGCCCCAGCGCGCCATGCCACGGATAGCGGCCGACGGCCACCAGCTCGCGCACCGTCATGCCTTCCGCCGCCGGCAATTGCTGCGGCAGGTAGGCCACCTGGCGGGCGAAGGATTTGCTGTCCCACTGCGCCAACGGCTGCCGATTGAGCAGTACCTGGCCGCCGCTGGGCGCATGGTGCCGCCCGAACAGTTTCAACAGGGTGGATTTACCGGAACCGTTATGGCCGATCAGGCCGCAGACTTTGCCCTGGGGAAAACTGAGCGACAGCGGTTGCAGCAGCACCCGGCCGGGGACGGCGAAACTGGCGTTATCCAGCGCGAAGGTCGCGCCGGGATTAAGAAGTTTGTCCTGCATAGATCCTGCTTTGTCCGGGGCGACGCGGCGCCGCCCCGGCTATCCGGTTAGAAACGGAAGGTTGCGGTGGCGACCACCTGGCGTTCTGCGCCCCAATAGCAGGCGTAGTCGCGGTAGCAGCTCGACACGTAGGTCTTGTCGAACAGGTTGTTGATGTTGACGCCCACGGACGAACCCGGCAGGCCAAAGCGCGCCAGATCGTATTTAATGGTCGCGTCCACCAGCGTGTAGTCCGGCACCTTGAAGGTGGAGTTATCGCTGTTGAAGCTCGAGCTGGAGCCGACGTAACGCACGCCGGAACCCAGCGTCAGGCCGCTCACCGCCGTTTCGTGGAAGGTATAATCCGCCCACAGCGACGCCATATGTTTCGGCACCTCGACGGTCGGTTTGCCCTGATAGGTATTGTCCTTGGTGTACTTCGCATCGGTATAGGTATAGGAGGCGATCAGGTTGACGTTGGCATTCAACGCCGCCTTGGCTTCCAGCTCCACGCCGCGCGAACGGATCTCGCCGCTCTGCACGCTGAACTGCGCGTTATCCGGATCCGGCGTCAGGTTGTTGTTCTTGGTCAGCTGATACAGGGCGCCGGTCAACACGATTGGGCGATCCTTCGGCACGTATTTCACACCGGCTTCATACTGCTTGCCGATCGAGGGCTTAAAGGTCTGGCCGTTGATTGACGTATCGAGGGTCGGTTCAAACGACTCACTGTAGCTGAAATACGGCGTCACGCCGTTGTCGAACAGGTAATTCAATCCGCCGCGCCAGGTAAACTGCCCATCGGAGCGTTCGTTGGTATACCCGAGAACGCGGTTATTGGCCGACGTTTTCGCCCAGTCATAGCGCCCGCCCAGCGTCAACAGCCACTGGTTCCACTCCCCTTGCTCCTGCACATACAGGCCGGTTTGCTCCTGACGGTTCAAATACTTGTATGGGAAGTTGATATTGACCACATCATTGCCATACTGCGGCTGGGTCATGCTCAGGCCGTCTGCGGAACCATAGTCGGAATTGATATCGTTGCGCATACGCGAATAATCTACGCCAAACAACAGCGTATGGTCGATATCGCCAGTTTTCACCTTCGCCTGCGCCTGAGTATCAACCGCAAAATTGTTCAGGTGCTCTTTCGACTGAACGTAAGCGCGATTGATCGTCGTCGGTGATGACAAGCCAAATCCGTAGATGCTCTTCATATCGGTGTCCACCTGCATATAACGCAGGTTCTGGCGCACTGCCCAGGTATCGTTGAAGGCGTGTTCGAAACTGTACCCGATCATCCGCTGCTTGCGCGCCATATAGTTGCTGGCTTCGCCTTCGTTGAAATCGGTCGGCAGTTTGCTGCCGTCCGGCAACGGGATCAGCGTGCCCTGCTTCGGCAACCAGCCGTAATAACCGGTATAGGGATCGTTTTGAATGTTGGCCAGCAGCGTGAAGTTGGTTTTGTCATCCGGGCGCCAGCTAAAGGACGGCGCGATCGCATAGCGCTTCTCTTTGCTCATGGTCTGCTGCGTATCACTGTCTTTCGCCAGGCCGGTCAGGCGATAGGAATAGATGCCCTGATCGTCCAGCGCGTCGCTGAAATCGAAACCGGTCTGGAACAGGTTGTCGCTGCCCATCTTGAACTGGATTTCGCGCAGCGGCTCGGTGGTTGGCCGCTTGCTGACCATCGAGACCAAACCGCCCGGGTTGCTTTTACCGTACAGCACCGAGACCGGGCCGCGCAGCAGCTCGGCGCGCTCGAGGAAATAAGGATCGATGGACGCTTCGCTGTAGTTGTCGCCCAGCAACCGCAGGCCATCCAGATACTGGGTGGTGTTGGTGGCCGGGAAGCCGCGGATTGCCACCGCGTCATAGGTCGTGGAGCTGCCGCGGCTGGCGAATACGCCCGGCGCATAGGCCAGCGCGCCCTTCACCGTATCCGGTTGGCGCATGTCCATCTCTTCACGCGTCACCACGGAAACGGATTGCGGGTTCTTCTCGATCGGCGTATCGGTTTTGGTGCCGGTGGCGCTGCGTTTGGCGACATAGGTGCCGACCGGCCCCCAGGCGCTTTCCTGCTGGGCGGTATTGCTACCGCCCACAACGGTAATCGTGTCTTCCTTGGCGGCCGATTTGGCGTCGGCGGAAAAGGCCGGCATCGCCAGCGTGCCCAGCGCCGCGGCGACGGTGATCGCTAACGCGCTGACGGGGAGGCGGCCCTGCTTGGCCGCGAATGATGGAAGACGCTTGGTCGGCATAGTTGATTTCTCTGATGAATAATTAAATGACGAATGTAAACGATAATAATTATTATAAGCGTCGCATTTTATGCAGAAGCCAAATTAAACTGCAAGCCGAATTCATAGGGCAAATAGGTTAAGGATTAGACGCTTAGCCTTGCGGTTAGCAGGGAAATAAAACAAGCAGAAAAATAAAAAAGCCCGCAACCAAGGTTACGGGCTTAATAACAAAGAAAAAACTTTCACCGGGGCCGACGCCCCGGTAGCGATTACTGGCCGAACATATCCTTGATCCAGCCGGCGACGCCATCGCCATCTTTTTGCTCACCCGCCGCCGGTTGTTGCTGTTGCTGCTGCACCGCCGCCTGGCTGGCCTGGCACAATCCCTGCGGATTGTCGGTCCAGACCGGGATGGTGCGCCAACTGCCGCCGCCGCAGATAAAGTTGCCGGCAGAGTCGATGCTCATCTGGTTAATGCCCTCCGGCGGCTGCAACATCAGCGGCAGCGGCGTCTGGTTTTCCAGATAGCGGCGATAGAGGGTCAACGCGCCGTTGGCGCCGGTCAGCTTGGCCGGGCCGTTGTTATCGCGCCCGACCCAGGCGATCGCCACTTCCTTGCCGTCGATGCCTGCGAACCAGCTGTCGCGCAGATCGTTGGTGGTACCGGTTTTCGCCGCCAGGTTGTAGTTCGGGAACTTCACCGACAGCGAGCGGGAGGTTCCGCGCGCCACGCCCTGCTGCATCGCGTACAGCGTCAGGTAAGCGGCCTGCGCCGGCACCATGCGCTCCGCCTGCGGGAAGCTCTGGTACAGCACCGTGCCGTCTTCGGCGATCACCGAACGCACCGCCGACAGCGGCGCACGGTTACCGCCGCTGGCGATGGTCTGGTATTCCTGCGCCACTTCCATCGGCGTCAGGCCGATCGCCCCCAGCAGCATCGAAGGCACCGGGTTGATCTCCGCTTTCGGGATCCCGAGGCGTTGCAGCGTGGCGCTGATCTGATCCAGCCCGACCGACAGGCCGAGGTTCACCGTCGGCACGTTCAGCGAGTTGGCCAACGCATCCACCAGCATCACCTGACCGCGGAATTTGCGATCGTAGTTGTTCGGCTGCCAGACGGCGCCGTTCGGCTGTTTCAGCGACAGCGGCGCATCCGCCAGCCAGGTGTTGAGGCGGTATTTATCCGGTTCGGACAGCGCGGTCAGATACGTCGGCGGCTTGGCCAGCGAGCCGACCAAACGGCGCGCCTGCATGGCGCGGTTGAAACCGGCGAACTGCGGATTGGCGCCGCCGACCATGGCGCGCACTTCACCGCTGAAGCGATCGACGATCACCATCGCCGCCTCCAGATCCTGCAGGTGACGCGCGGCGCGCAGCGCCGGGATGCCGTCTTCGACCGCTTTTTCCGCCGCGTCTTGCGACACCGGATCCAGCGTGGTGAAGATCTTCACGCCGGACAGGTCATTGACCTTATCGCCCAGCTTGCTCTGCAGTTCCTGGCGCACCATCTGCATAAACGCCGGCTGTGGCGTAATGACGCCGCCTTTCGGCTGTACGCCCAGCGGACGCGCGCTCAGCATGTCATACAGCTCGCCGTCGATCACACCCTGGTTCTGCAGCAGTTTGAGCACCAGGTTGCGGCGTTCCAGCGCCAGTTTCGGGTTACGCCACGGGTTGTACAGCGACGCGCCCTTGACCATGCCGACCAGCAGCGCCTGCTGATCGAGGCTCAGCTCGTCCACCGGGCGGCCGAAGTAATACAGGCTGGCCAGCGGGAAGCCGCGGATCTGGTCGCCGCCGCTCTGGCCGAGATACACCTCGTTCAGATACAGCTCCAGAATGCGATCCTTGCTGTAACGGTAATCGACCAACAGCGCCATATAGGCTTCGTTGGCCTTACGCCACAGCGAACGTTCGTTGGTCAGGAACAGGTTCTTCACCAGCTGCTGCGTCAGAGTACTGCCGCCCTGCACCGCACGGCCGGCGGTCAGGTTGGCCAGCACCGCACGGCCGATGGAGTACGGGCTGATGCCGTCATGCTCATAGAAGTGGCGGTCTTCCGTGGCGATCAGCGTATCCACCAACAGATCCGGGAAACCGGAGCGCGGCACGAACAGGCGCTGTTCACCGTTCGGCGACTGCAGCATGGTGATAAGACGCGGATCGAGGCGGAAGAAGCCGAAGCTGCGGCCGCTGTCCAGGTTTTCGATCTTCGCCAGGCGGTTGTTCTGGAAATCGAGGCGGGCGCGGATCTGCCCTTCTTTACCATCCGGGAAGTCGAACGGGCGACGCAGCATCTCGATGCTGTTGGCCTGTACGGTAAACTCGCCCGGACGCGTCATGCGGCTGACCTGGCGATACTGCATCCCTTCCAGCAGGTTGACCATCTCCTTCTTGCTGTACGGCATGCCCGGTTCCAGGTTGACCATGCGGCCGTACACCGCCGCCGGCAATTGCCAGACTTTGCCGTCGATGCGGCTGCGGATCTGGGAATCCAAATAGACGCCGTAGATCGCCAACAGGACGGCGAGCACCAGGATCAGTTTGATAATCAGGCCGAGCCAGCGGCGTTTTTTACGCGGCGGAGTCGCTTTTACCTTACGCGGCATGCGTTCCTCCTCCTCTTCATACTCATCATCGTCATACTCGTCTTCTTCGTAATCGTCATAATCGTCGTCTCGGCGACGGCGCGGCGGCTTGCGCGACGCGGTGCTTTTTGGTTGTTTTCCTTTGCGCCCGATGGGCTCGCGGTCATCCCCAGCCATGGCTGTTGTTCTCCGAGCTTGCCGACACTGCCGGCCATGATTAGTCGCTTAATCTGTGCCGACGCCGCAGCGCTGACCAGAAGAAACATCTGAATTCCAAACCTTGAATGATCGCGGCCTACTGATATTTCTTCGTTCGGCGCGTCGGTACCGCCGTGGCCGGATCGTCCGGCCACACGTGTTTCGGGTAGCGGCCCTTCATCTCTTTTTGCACCTCGCGGTAGGCGCCTTGCCAGAAGGCCGCCAGATCGCCGGTGATTTGCAACGGCCGGTGCGCCGGTGAGAGTAACTCAAGCACCACCGGGATGCGACCCTCAGCCAACATCGGGCTGCGCTGCTCGCCGAACATCTCCTGCAAACGCACCGCCAGCGCCGGCGGTTTGCCGGCCTCATAACGGATCGGCAGGCGGCTGCCGGTCGGCACAGTGTAATGAGTGGGTAGCGCATTATCCAGCCGCTGCTTTTGCTGCCAGTCCAGCAGGCGGGACAACGCCTCGGCGAGGTTGACCTGCTTCAAGCCGCGCAGATCGCGCACGCCGTTCAGCGACGGCAGCAGCCACTGATCCAGCGCCGCCAGCAGCGGCTCTTCATCCATCGCCGGCCACTCCGCCTCCGGCAGCCAGGCTTGCGCGCACTGCAGGCGCACCCGCAATTGTTCGGCGGCGCCCTCCCAGTTGAGCACCGCCAGCCCCTGCGCGCGCACCCAATCGAGCAGCGCCTGCTGCAGCTCTTCGTCCGCCGGCTTGGCCAGCGGCTGAGCGCGCAGCGTCAGACGGCCGATCTGCTGGCGCTTCCAGGCGCGCAGCGTGCCCTTCTCTTCATCCCATTCCACCGCCGTGCGCTGCATGACCATCGCCGGCAGCTGCGCCGCCAGCGCTTCGATGTCCACCGGCAACGCCAACAGGATTCGCGCATCGGGGCTGTTGTGGCCCTGCAACAGGCTGGGGACGATCAGCCAGGGCGCGCGCGACAGCGCCTCATCCTGGTTCATCGCCGCCCCCATGCCGTTAGCCAGCAAGTAGCGGCCGTCCTGGCCACGGCGCTGGGCGATGCGATCGGCAAATGCCGACGCCAACAGGCGCGGCGCCAACTCGACGTCGACTTGCCCCGCACGTTGCGGCAGGCGTTTGGCCAACTGCGCCGCGCGCTGCCGCCAGTTCGCTTGCGGGCGGCTCAGCCAATAACCGATATCCATCTGCCCGCCGCGCGGCGGTTCTTCCAGCAATGCCGCCAACAACGCCGCCGTCGCCAGGCCGTCGGCGCTCAGCGTCGCGCCGGCGACCAGCATCGCCGCCAGCCGCGGCTCGCACCCCAACGCGGCCATCTGGCGCCCCGGCGCGGTGAGTTTGTCGCCGTCATCCGTAGCCCCCAACCGGCGCAACAACGCCCTGGCCGCCGCCAATGCCGCCGCCGGCGGCGCATCAAGCCAGGTCAGCTGCGCCGGATCGTGACAACCCCACTGCAACAGTTCGAGCCAGAAGCCGGTGAGATCGCTCTGTAAAATATCCGGTTCGGCATGTTCCGCCGCGCGTTCCGCCTGTTCTTTGACGAACAGATGCCAGCAAAGGCCCGGCTCCAGGCGCCCGGCGCGCCCGGCACGCTGCACCATCGAGGCCTGACTGATGCGCTGCGTCGCCAGCCGTGTCAAACCGTTGCGCACGTCGTAACGCGCCACGCGCTCCAGGCCGCTGTCCACCACCAGCCGAATGCCCTCGATCGTCAGGCTGGTTTCAGCGATGTTGGTCGCCAGCACCACCTTGCGGCGGCCAGGCGCCGCCGGTTGAATCGCTTTTTGCTGTTGCGCCAGAGGCAAGGCACCATACAGCGGGCAAAGATCGGTATCGCTCGCCACCTCGCCGGTCAATCGCTCCAGCACCCGATTGATCTCCGCCACGCCCGGCAGGAACAGCAGCAAAGATCCCGGCTGTTCGGCCAGCAACCGCTTCACCGCCGCCGCTACGCCGTCCTCCAGCCGCTGATGGCTGGCCAACGGCTGATACAGGCGTTCAACCGGGAAACTGCGCCCCTCGGACACCACTACCGGCGCTTCCGGCAGCAACTGCGACAGGCGAGCGTTATCCAAAGTGGCCGACATGATCAGCAGTTTCAGATCGTCGCGCAGCCCTTGCTGCACGTCGAGCAGCAACGCCAGCGCCAAATCGGCCTGCAGGCTGCGTTCATGGAACTCATCGAGGATCACCAACGACACGCCCTGCAGCTCGGCATCCTGCTGCAGCATGCGGGTGAGAATGCCTTCCGTCACCACTTCCAGCCGAGTCTGCGGCCCGCTTTTGCTTTCGGCGCGCATGCGGTAGCCCACGGTCTGACCAGGCTCCTCCCCCAGTTGCTGCGCCAGGCGATAGGCGACGTTTTTCGCCGCCAGCCGCCGCGGCTCCAGCATGATAATGCGCCCCGGCAACCCGGCCTTAGCCAGGATCTGCAGCGGCAACCAGGTGGATTTACCGGCGCCGGTCGGGGCGTGCAACAGCACCTGCGGGGCAGACTGCAGCGCAGCCAGCAACTCATCGAGCACCGCGCTGACGGGCAATGAAGACACTGAATTCTCCGTAGTGGTTAGCGTTAAACGGCGTACAGTGTAGCATTAGCTTTGTCCCCGTAGCCTTTCAAACTGCGGCGTCGTTAGCTATAGTACGGAGCTCATTCGTGCGCCGCGCCGCTCGCGGGGCCGCTGCCAGTAACGTTTACCGCTGTTCCCGACCGTTTTGTCATGCATTTGCCGAGTCCTTATGTCCAATTCGCGCCGCCTGTTTTTCGCCCTGTCCTTGCCTGACGCCCTGCAACAGCAGGTGATCCGCTGGCGCGCCGAGGCGTTTGCGCCGGAGGCCGGCCGGCCGGTGGCGGCGGCCAATTTGCACCTGACGCTGGCGTTTCTCGGCGAGGTCAGCGCGCAGAAAGAACTGGCGCTGCGCAAACTGGCCGGCCGTATCGTGCAACCCGGCTTCAGCATGCGGCTCGACGATCTCGGCCATTGGCCGCGCCCCGGCGTGGTCTGGCTCGGCACCCGCCGCGCGCCGCGCGGGCTGCTGCAGCTGGCCGAGCTGCTGCGTTCGCAGGCCGCACGCAGCGGCTGCCATCAAAGCGCGCTGCCGTTCCATCCGCACATCACGCTGCTGCGCGCCGCCACTCAGCCGGTGGCGATCCCGCCGGCGACGCCGGGCTGGGCGTTCAGCGCCGACGCCTTTTCCTTATATGAGTCGGTGTTCGAAAACGGCCGCACCCGCTATCAACACCTCGAACAGTGGCCGCTGGCCAAACAGGCATCCGCATGATTTTCTCTCCACCGCTGCGTTCCGCTACGCTGATCAAACGTTACAAACGCTTTCTGGCGGACGTGATCACCCCGGAAGGGGAAACCTTTACGCTGCACTGCGCCAATACCGGCGCCATGACCGGCTGCGCCACGCCCGGCGACACCGTTTGGTACTCCACCTCGGACAATCCCAAGCGCAAATACGCCCACAGTTGGGAGTTGACCCATACCCAACAGGGGCACTGGATCTGCGTCAATACCCTGCGCGCCAACGCGCTGGTGCGCGAGGCGATTGAACATAATTTAATCAATGAATTATCCGGTTACAGTAAAATCAGCGGCGAGGTGAAATACGGCGGTGAAAACAGCCGTATCGATTTGTTATTACAGGCAGAAAATCGGGTTAACTGCTATATTGAAGTTAAGTCAGTCACATTACTGCAACAACAACGTGGTTACTTTCCTGATGCGGTAACGCTCAGAGGGCAAAAGCACCTGCGTGAGTTGCTCAGCGTGGTTGAAAGCGGGCAACGGGCGGTGTTGTTCTTTGCCGTGTTACACAGCGGTATTGAGCAGGTCGCACCGGCACATCATATAGATGAGCGCTATGCGGCGCTGTTGGCACAGGTCCGGCAGTTGGGAGTGGAAGTGGTTTGCTACGGGGCAAAGTTATCACCTGACGGTATTTATCTCTGCGATAAGCTGCCGTTTTTTATCGATTAGCGCAGTCGGGTCCCTATAAATAGACAACCGGCCAGCACGATCGCCAAATACGCCCTCCTTCACACGATTGTCAAGCGGGCGACAGGAATAATTGCCAACCTACCTTCCTTCTGTTATTTATAGCGGCCTGTTTTTCCCCCGCATTGGGGATTCGATAGTGCGTGTGTATGTAGGAGAAGCAACATGCAAGAAGGGCAAAACCGTAAAACCTCGTCCTTGAGCATTCTCGCCATCGCTGGGGTGGAGCCGTACCAAGAGAAGCCGGGCGAAGAGTACATGAACGACGCCCAGTTGTCGCATTTCAAGCGCATTCTTGAAGCGTGGCGCAACCAGCTCAGGGACGAAGTGGACCGTACTGTATCGCATATGCAAGAAGAGGCAGCCAACTTCCCTGATCCGGCCGACCGTGCCACTCAGGAAGAAGAGTTCAGCCTTGAACTGCGTAACCGTGACCGTGAACGCAAACTGATCAAAAAGATCGAGAAAACGCTGAAGAAAGTGGAAGACGATGATTTCGGCTACTGCGAATCTTGTGGCGTGGAGATCGGTATTCGTCGCCTCGAAGCGCGTCCGACCGCCGATCTGTGCATCGACTGCAAGACGCTGGCTGAGATCCGCGAAAAGCAGATGGCCGGCTAATACCGCTACTCTACATGATTGGAGCTGCATCAAGGCGGCAAGAATGCGCATCCCGATGAGCTTACTCAAGTAAGTGATTCGGGTAAGCAGGCGCAGCTAACACAGATGCAGTTTCAAGCATAACGAGTATGTTATCGCTGCGGCGTGCGCACCCGCGTGCGCCGCACAGAGAAAAGGGAACCTCTCCCCTCTGATATGCAAGAAAGTCATTATGTGGGGCGCTTTGCCCCATCGCCTTCCGGGGATCTGCATTTCGGTTCGCTGATTGCCGCTCTGGGAAGCTACCTTCAGGCTCGCGCCCAACGCGGGCAGTGGCTGGTTCGCATCGAAGATATCGACCCGCCGCGCGAAGTCCCCGGCGCCGCCGCTCGCATCCTGTCCGCGCTGGAACATTATGGTCTCCACTGGGACGGCCAGGTCATCTATCAATCCCAACGTCACGACGCCTATCGTGCCGCGCTGGATCTGTTGCAGCGCCAGGGGCTCAGCTATTACTGCACCTGCACCCGCAGCCGCATCCAGCACATCGGCGGATTGTACGACGGCCACTGCCGCGATTTGCAGCTCGGCCCGCAGGGTGCCGCTATCCGCTTGCGTCAGACCGCCCCCGTTTACCGGTTCAACGATCTCCTGCAGGGAGAATTGCACGCCGATCCGGCGCTGGCGGGGGAAGACTTTATCATTCGCCGCCGCGATGGGCTGTTCGCCTACAACCTGGCGGTGGTGATCGACGACCATTTTCAGGGCGTGACCGAGATTGTCCGCGGCGCCGATCTGATCGAACCGACGGTGCGCCAAATTGCCCTCTACCGCCAGCTGCAGGCGCCGGTGCCCGCCTATGTGCATCTGCCGCTGGCTCTGGGCGCCAACGGCATCAAGCTGTCGAAGCAAAATCATGCGCCGGCGTTGCCCGCCGGCGATCCGCGCCCGGTGCTGATCGCCGCGCTGAAATTTCTGCGCCAACCGCTGCCGGAAAGCTGGCAAGATCTTGACCTGCCATTATTATTGAGCTGGGCGATCGAACACTGGCGGTTGGAAAACGTGCCGCGTCAGGAGGCTATCCCTCTGGATGAAAACACGCCGGCATTCTCAAAGGAGCCATGGTGAGCTATGATTAGCCGCTATTTTTTGTTAGCTCCATTTTTATCAGTCACTATCGAGGTGTACCATTTTTACCCGAGTAGCCAACTTCTGTCGTAAGGTACTGACCCGCGATGACAAGCTGCCCCGCGACGACGCGGCGGCCGGCGATAAAAACGTAGTCCGCGAAGAGCGTGCCGCGGCGCCAAGCCGCCCTGCGCCGCAGCCGCGCGCCGCCGATAACGGCAGCAACGCCCCTGCCCGCCGCTCAACGCCGCGCAAGCGTCCGCCTTTTCCTATCGCCGAGAGCAACGACTCGATGACCGTGATCCCGCGCGAACAGCACGCGATCTCCCGTAAGGACATCAGCGAGAATGCGCTGAAAGTGCTTTATCGCCTGAACAAGTCCGGCTACGAGGCTTATCTGGTCGGCGGCGGGGTGCGCGATCTGTTGCTCGGTAAAAAGCCGAAAGACTTCGACATCACCACCAACGCCACGCCGGAGCAAGTGCGCAAGCTGTTCCGCAACTGCCGCCTGGTCGGCCGCCGTTTCCGCCTGGCGCACGTGATGTTCGGGCCGGAGATCATCGAAGTGGCCACCTTCCGCGGTCACCACGAACAGAATCAGGAATCCGACAAGAATTCCTCCCAGCAGGCGCAAAACGGCATGCTGCTGCGCGACAATATCTTCGGTTCGATCGAGGAAGACGCCCAGCGCCGTGATTTCACCATCAACAGCCTGTACTACGGCGTGGCGGATTTCACCCTGCGCGATTACGTCGGCGGCCTGAACGATCTGAAGCAAGGCGTGATCCGCCTGATCGGCGATCCGGAAACCCGCTACCGCGAAGATCCGGTGCGTATGCTGCGCGCGGTGCGCTTCGCCGCCAAGCTGGACATGCGCATCAGCGAAGAGACCGCCGAGCCGATCCCGCGTCTGGCTTCGCTGCTGCATGAGATCCCGCCGGCGCGTCTGTTCGAAGAATCCCTCAAGCTGCTGCAGGCGGGTTACGGTTTCCAGACCTACCTGAAGCTGTGCGAATACCAGCTGTTCCAACCGCTGTTCCCGCTGATCGCCCGTAACTTCACGCCGAACCACGATACGCCGATGGAGCGCATTCTGGTGCAGGTGCTGAAGAACACCGATCACCGTCTGCAGAACGACATGCGCGTCAACCCGGCGTTCCTGTTCGCCGCCATGCTGTGGTACCCGCTGCTGGAGCATGCGCAGAAGCTGGCGCAGGAAAGCGGCCTGGCCTACTACGACGCCTTCGCGCTGGCGATGAACGACGTGCTCGACGAGCAGTGCCGCTCGCTGGCCATCCCGAAACGCATCACCACGCTGGTGCGCGATATCTGGCAGCTGCAGCTGCGCCTGTCCCGCCGCCAGGGCAAACGCGCGCACAAACTGATGGAGCATCCGAAATTCCGCGCCGCCTATGATTTGCTGGCGCTGCGTGCGGAAGTGGAAGACAATCAGGAAATGTTGCGTCTGGCCGAGTGGTGGGGCGAGTTCCAGGACGCCACGCCGGCGCGGCAGAAAGCCATGCTGAGCACCCTGGGTGACGATCCGGCGCCGCGCCGCGCGCGCCAACGCCGCCCTCGCCGCCGGGCACCGCGTAAAGAAGGGGCATAATGATCCGCGTTTATATCGCGCTGGGCAGCAACCTGGCGCAGCCGCTGCAACAGGTTAACGCCGCGCTGGAGGCGCTGGAGCATCTCCCGCGCACCCGGCGGGTCACCTGTTCTTCGTTTTACCGCACCAAGCCGCTGGGGCCGCAAAACCAGCCGGACTTTCTCAATGCGGTGGTGGCGCTGGATACCCTGTTGCCGCCCGAACAGCTGCTCGACCATACCCAGGCGATAGAACGCAATCAGGGGCGCGTGCGCAAGGATGAACGCTGGGGGCCGCGCACGCTCGATCTGGACATCATGCTGTACGGCGACCAGGTGATCCATACCGATCGCCTGACGGTGCCGCATTACGGCCTGAAAGAGCGCGAATTCATGCTCTACCCGCTGGCAGAAATCGCCCCCGATCTGATTTTCCCCGATGGCGAACCGCTCGCCAGCTGCCTCAAGCGCGTGCCGGAAAACGGCATGGCGCTGTGGCACTCGCCAAAACCGAAATCCTGACCCGCCTACAGCGCCAGCCGCGCGACAAATCCCCCCGCCGGGCGATTGGCGAAACTGATCTGTAAACCATGCAAGCCGGCAATACGCTGTACGATCGAGAGCCCCAGCCCGCTGCCGGTTTGTTCCTGCCCCGGCGGGCGATAGAAGCGCTCTCCGAGCCGCGCCAGATGCTCCGTGGTGACACCCGGACCGTCGTCCTCCACCGTCAGCGAACGTTCGCTCAACGTCACGGTGACGACGCCGCCCTGCGGGGTATAGCGCACCGCGTTGTCCAGCAGATTGCGCAACAGCAGCGACAGCAGCAAGGTTTCTCCCTGACGCGGCGGCGGCGTTCCCCGATGTTCATAGCGTAGCGTCACGCCCGCCGCATGCGCCTGCCGGTCCTGTTCCGCCAAGGTCATCGTCACCAGATTGTTCCAGTCGATCGGCGCCAGTTCGGCCAGATCCGACAGCGAATCCAGCCGCGACAGCGTGAGCAGCTGATCCACCAGCCGGGTGGCGCGATCGATGCCGAGCGTCAGATTGTCCAGCGCGTGCTCGCGCATCGGCGCATCGTCCCCCGCCAGCTGCACCACTTCGGTCTGCACCCGCAGCGCCGCCAGCGGGCTGCGCAACTCGTGCGCGGCATCGGAGGTGAAGCGTCGCTCCCGCACCAGCAAAGCGTTGATGCGGGCAAACAGCGCATTGAGCGCATCCACCAGCGGGCGCACCTCGGGCGGCACCTGGCGCGCGTCCAGCGGCGTCGCATCATCGGGCGCGCGCCGGCGCAAACCGGCCGCCACCGCGCGCAGCGGCCGCAGCTCGCGCCCGACCATCAGCGCGATCAGCAGCATCAGCACCGGCAGCGTCGCCAGCCAGGGCACCAGTTGGCCGGTCACCATGCCCAGCGCCATATCGCGCCGGTAATCCCACTCCTGGCCGACCACGATGCGGTAGCGCCCGTCCGGGCTGGTCAGCCACACCAGGCGCCAGCTGTCGTCATCGCCTTTGCGCTCGCCGTCGGTAAAACCCTCACGCTCCCCGTCAAACAGGAAGTCGGCACCGTTCTCGCCGTCGTTGAGCAGCATCTTGCCCTGGCGATCGAAGATGGCGAACGCCAGCGCGTCGTCGTCCTGTTCGCCGCGCTTGCCGTGATGCACCAGCTTCTTGGTTTTCGGCAGGCTGCGCGCGCTTTCATCGGCCAACAGATCGCCGAGGTTGGCGGTCGCCAGCCGTTTGGCGAACAGCATCTGCTGGGTGTCGAACACTTCGTTGATGGTGTTGCGCGACATCACCCAGGCCACCACGCTGGCGGTGCTCCAGGTCAGCAGCGCCAGCAGGCTGAAGATCAGGATCAGGCGCAGCCGCAGGCTGAGATGCTTCACGGCGCATCCCCCAGCGTGTAACCCACGCCGTGGATGGTACGGATGAAGCCGTTGCCCAGCTTGCGCCGCAGGTGGTGAATATGCACCTCCACCGCGTTACTGCTCACCTCGTCGTCCCAGTTGTACAGTTTCTCCTGAATCAACGGCCGCGCCAGCACCCGCCCTTTGTTGTGCAAAAACAGCTCCAGCACCGCCAATTCGCGCGGCGTCAGCGTCACCGGTTCGCCGTTGCAGCTCACGCTGCGGGTGGCGCTGTCGAACACTACGTTGCCGTGCGTCAGCTGCGGCATCAGTTGGCCGTGGCGACGCCGGATCAGCGCCTGCAGGCGCGCCGCCACTTCGGCCAGCGCGAACGGCTTGCACAGATAATCGTCGGCGCCGCTTTGCAGCCCGCTGACCCGCTGCTCCAGCGCATCGCGGGCGGTGAGGATCAGCACCGGCACGTCCTGCCCGGCCTGGCGCCACTGGCGCAGCAGATCCAGACCATCGAGGCCCGGCAGGCTGAGATCGAGGATCACCGCGTCGTACGGCGCGCTGTCCAGCGCATTTTTGCCGACGGCGCCGTCGGTGAACCAGTCCAGATTGAAGCCGAGTTTGGTCAGCCCGGCCTTGATGCCGTCCCCGATCAGTTTGTCATCTTCGATCAACAGAATTCGCATGAGTATCCCTTTTGAGTCTTGGCGCCATTGCACCACAAGGTTCTTAAGAACCGCTTAAGCATGGCGATCCGCGCTACCCACCCCGATCGGGTTACAGTAGAATGACTGCACTTTTTTGCAGCCTGGGCCTGCGTACGCCGCACGGCCCGTTTCAGGAGACGTTGTGATGAAACCCACCACCGTGACCCACTTGCGCCAGTGGAAACAGGAGCAACGCAAGTTTGCTACCCTTACCGCCTACGATGCCAGCTTTGCCAAACTGTTTGAAGAGCAAGGCATCAAAGTCCTGTTGGTGGGCGATTCGCTGGGCATGACGCTGCAGGGCCACGACTCCACGCTGCCGGTCACCGTCGCCGACGTGGCCTATCACACGCGCGCCGTGCGCCGCGGCGCGCCGGCCTGTCTGCTGCTGGCCGATCTGCCGTTCATGAGTTACGCCACCCCCGAACAAACCTTCGCCAACGCCGCCGAGCTGATGCGCGCCGGCGCCAACATGGTGAAACTGGAAGGCGGCAGCTGGTTGTGCGACACGGTGAAAATGCTCGCCGAGCGCGCGGTGCCGGTATGCGGCCACCTGGGCCTGACGCCGCAGTCGGTCAACGTGTTCGGCGGCTATAAGGTACAAGGGCGCGACGAACTGGCCGCCAAACAGCTGTTGCAGGACGCGCAGAATCTGGAGCTGGCCGGCATTCAGCTGCTGGTGCTGGAGTGCGTGCCGACCGAGTTGGCGCGCCAGATCACCGAAGCGCTGTCCATTCCGGTCATCGGCATCGGCGCCGGCAACGGCACCGACGGCCAGATCCTGGTGATGCACGACGCCTTCGGCATCACCGGCGGCCACACGCCGAAGTTCGCCAAGAACTTCCTGGCGCAGAGCGGCGATATCCGCACGGCGGTGCAGCACTACATTCAGGAAGTGGAGCAAGGCCTCTACCCGGCGGCTGAACACTCTTTTAACTAAGCGATGGTTCCAGGAGTCACCCAATGATTATTATCGAAACCCTGCCGATGCTGCGTCAGCAGATCCGCCGCTGGCGCCAGGAAGGCAAACGCATCGCGCTGGTGCCGACCATGGGCAACCTGCACGACGGCCACATGACGCTGGTCGATGAAGCGCGCGCCCGCGCCGACGTGGTGGTGGTGAGCATCTTCGTTAACCCGATGCAGTTCGATCGCCCGGACGATCTGGCGCGCTACCCGCGCACGCTGCAGGAAGACAGCGAAAAGCTGACCCGCCGCGGCGTCGATCTGGTGTTCGCGCCGGCCCCGGCCGCGGTTTATCCGCAGGGCCTGGAGCAGCAGACCTACGTCGACGTGCCGGGCATCTCCACCATCCTGGAAGGCGCCAGCCGGCCGGGCCACTTCCGCGGCGTTTCCACCATCGTCAGCAAGCTGTTCAACCTGGTGCAGCCTGATTTGGCCTGTTTCGGCGAGAAGGATTACCAACAGCTGGCGTTGATCCGCAAAATGGTGGCGGACATGGGTTACGACATCGATATCGTCGGCGTGCCGACCGTGCGCGCCAAAGACGGCCTGGCCCTCAGCTCGCGCAACGGCTACCTGACCGCCGAAGAGCGCAAGGTAGCGCCGCAGCTGAGCAAGATCATGAACGCGCTGGCGCAACAGCTGGCCAATGGCGAGCGCCAGATCGAAGCGCTGCTGGAGCAGACCGCCGAGCAGCTGCGCGCCGCCGGCTTTACGCCGGATGAGCTGTTTATTCGCGACGCCGACAGCCTGCAGCCGCTGACGGTGGACAGCCAGCGAGCGGTGGTGCTGATGGCAGCCTGGCTGGGCAAGGCGCGTCTTATCGACAACCAGCAG
>NZ_JALBYS010000043.1:0-47415 GCF_022678525.1 Serratia sp. PGPR-27
ACACTAGAAATATAAATTTCGTTAATGAAAACAGAGAGATTGTAGAGCAAGGTCGTCACTGGGGGTGTCTTGTTCGTTTTGCAGACCTTGTGCTCATGCATCCGGAAAGAATTGAATTAGAGTTTGGTGACGAAAAACTGGTTCGGACTGCGTTGCGAAATTGTCTGGATTTTATTACTCCCGTGATTCCCACCCTACCTGAACTGGCGGCCCTGCAATGCGAATCTAAACACAGGCATTCTGAGACGGTTTTATATGCAGCCTGTCTAGAGATTCTACGTGCAGAAGGCAACCTTGAATGCGTCAATATCGAGTTGCTTACAGCCTTAAGAACTAACATTCACTTGGGATACAACTCAGTTTCGACGGAAGAACGTGACGCCCTACAGACTGAAATCGATCGCCTCATTTTCCCTGATAGTGAAAGTGCGGAAAAATATCTCCGACAGTATGTTGAACCCCAACTGGCTCAGCCATGCTCTCACCCTGAAATTTGGATGTTAAGTGGAGAAGAGGTCTTTCATCATTCACGCGCTAAACTTTCCATTGAATGGCTTCGTCGTTTTACTGATTTATCACTTAACTCAGTAGATACACTTTTTGAAATTGCTGCTCAATACGGCGATCGTGAGAATTTAAAAGAGATTATTGCAGAGCGTTGTTCAGCGATAATATCAGGCTGGCCCAATCCGACAGAAGATGAGGCTTTTGAACTCAAGCGAATTTTCTGGCTGGTACGGGAGTTCTACTTTCTCGAGAACATTACAGCTACTTATTGGGCATGGTTAAAATCTAATAAAGATAATTTACTGCATTTTTATGAACGTTCTGGGCGCATGAATCGGAGTGAGCACCGTGCCTGGCCGGAACTTACCTCAATTAAGGTTGAAGCCATTTTAGACGCTTTCTTTGACCAATGGCCGCGTGTTGAACTGCCAAGTCATTGGAGCAGCGATAGCCCTGAAGAGGAAAAAGCCTACCGCTTTTTGACTGATTTAATTTGGTCAATTGAATCAGATATTCCTGACAATGCAATACCTGTACTGGGTCGCCTTCTTACTGATCCACGTTTTACGAGCCTATATAAAGAGCTGCAAAGTATATATGCTGGTCAGCTCAGGAAAAAAACGCTCAGGGATTTTGAACCACCGACGCCAGATGAAATAGTCCAACATCTGGATTGTGATTCAGTGGTTACTGTTGAAGGCCTGCGTCAGTTAGTTCTTCAGGAGCTTCATGATTTCCAGAAAGCGATTGATGGCGGGGAGTTTAACTCGGCAGATCGCTTTTATGAAAAAAATGAACGCCTTGATGAGGTGAAGTCTACGGAGATCATTGCTGAACGTCTCAATTTAAAACTCGAACCTCAGGGCATATCAATAACACCTGAACATCAGTTGAAAGGAAAAAACAGGAGTGATTTCACGGCATCTAAATTGATTGGCGGAAGAAGACGGCTGCTCGTTACGGAAGTCAAAGGCCAGTGGCACAGAGAGTTATACTCTGCCGCTTCAGCCCAACTCTATGAGCGTTATTCCATCCATCCAGATGCCGAGCAGCAGGGTATCTTTCTCGTCATATGGTTTGGAGAGAGTGAGACTGTTGCAGGCCGCAAGCTCCACGGTATCAAAACCGCTCAGGAACTCAAAATCAGCATTGAAGCAGTCTTGCCAATTGATCTCCGCGGTTTAATTGATGTTTTCATTTTAGATGTCTCTCGGTGCAGTAAAAATTAGCATGAGTTACATCGAACATAAATATCCGATATCACCGCAGGTGTAAGATCTGGCGTTTACCACTGGCACAGAGAGGTTGTTAAAAATTAGTGGTCATCCTGATGGCCTCTCTAGAAAAATAAATTCTTGCCTAGATTAATTATCGACCAGTTAATAGTAAAAGCGATCCCTGTCAGAGGAGCCATATTTAGAGAAGCCCGCTTAAGGAAACTTAAGCGGGCTTTTTGCTGTTGGGCGTTTACAGCCCGCGTTGTTCCATCAGCAGCGCCAGATCGACCAAGCGGTTGGAGAAGCCCCACTCGTTGTCATACCAGGCGAGCACTTTCACCAGGTTGCCGCCGATCACCAGCGTGGACAGGCCGTCGATGATCGACGAACGCGTATCGCCCCGATAGTCGCTCGACACCAGCGGTTCATCGCTGTACCCCAGGATCCCTTTCAGCGGGCCGGACGCCGCCGCCGCGCGGAAAGCGGCGTTGATCTCCTCCACCGTCGCCGGGCGTTTCAGCGTCACCGTCAGATCGACGATGGAAACCACCGGCACCGGCACCCGCAGCGAATAACCGGTCAGGCGGCCGTCCAGTTCGGGGATCACCTTGCCGAGCGCCTTGGCCGCGCCGCTGGAATAAGGCACGATCGATTCCGCCGCTGCCCGCGCGCCGCGCAGATCTTTTTCCGGCTGATCGTGCAGCGCCTGGCTGTTGGTATAGGCATGCGTGGTATTCATCAAGCCGTATTCGATGCCGAACGCCTGATGCAATACCTGCGCGGCGGGCGCCAGCCCGTTGGTGGTGCAGCTGCCGTTGCTGACCACCTTATGCAGCGCCGGATCGTAGAGGTGATCGTTAACCCCCATCACCAGCGTGATGTCGTCATTCTTGGCCGGCGCCGAGATAATCACCCGCTTGGCGCCGCCGTGCGTGATGTGCACTTCCGCCTTGGCTTTATCGGTAAAGAAGCCCGTCGCTTCGATCACCACGTCCACGCCCACGCTGCTCCAGGGGATTTCGGCGGGATCGCGCTGCGAAAACACCTGAATCGGCCGGCCGTCCAGCAGCAGCTGGTTGTCGCCGGCTTCCACCCTGGCCGCCAGCGTGCCGGAAAGCGTGTCGTATTTCAGCAGGTGCGCCAGCGTCTTGCTGTCGGTCAGATCGTTGATCGCCACCACTTCAAAATCGCTGCGCCCCAGCGCCGCGCGCAGCACGTTGCGCCCGATCCTGCCGAAGCCGTTAATGCCTACTCTCACCATGATGCACTCCTCATTTGTGGACTTTGCCTAAAATCTAGCGCCGACCAGAAGCGGCGTAAATGACGTTTACCAATCAATTTACGCCAAATTGCGCGCATGAAAGCGTTCGCGGTATTCGCTCGGGGTCAGCTGCAGTTTGCGCTCAAACACCCGCCGCAGGTTAAGGCCGTTGCCGAAGCCGGTGGCCAGGGCAATCTGCTCGATACCTTCCGCGCTCTGTTCGAGGCGCTGCCTGGCGGTATGCAACCGCCCCTCTTCAACGAATTTGGCGGGAGAAATGCCCGTCTCGCGGGTGAACACCCGGGTAAAGTTGCGCGGGCTCATCGCCACGCGCTCGGCCAACCGATCGACGCTGAGATCGTCGGCGAGGTTTTCCAGGATCCAGGATTGCAGGTCACGGATCGGCCCCGGCGATTTGGCCTGGTTGAGCGGATAGCGGCTGAACTGCGCCTGCCCGCCGGGGCGGCGCAGAAACATCACCAGGTCCTGTGCCACTTCGCGCGCCTGCACGAAGCCGTAGTCGTCCTCCACCAGCGCCAGCGTCAGATCGAAGCCGGAGCTGACGCCGCCGGAGGTCCAGATCGGCCCGTCCTGCACGTAGATTGGGCCGTTTTCGACCTGCACCCGCGGGAAGCGCGCCTGCAGCGTTTCCGCCAGCCGCCAGTGGGTGGTCGCCCGCCGCCCGTCCAGCAACCCGGCTTCGGCCAGCAGCAGTGCGCCACCGCAAACGGAAGCGATACGGCGCGCCTGCGGCGCCGCGCGGCGCAGCCAATCGGCGACCAGGGCACCCTCTTCTTCGGTCGCCCCCTTGCCGGCGACGATCACGGTATCGCGCGGCAGGGCCGGATCGAGATCCGCCAGGCGATGATCGGCCAACAAGCTCAGCCCGGACAGGCCGTGCACCACCCGGTGAGATTGCGTGGTGGCGACCGCGATCTGATACAGCGGCGTCTCGGCAGGGCTCAGGCGATTGGCCTGCATCAGGATATCGGCGATGCCCGCCGCTTCGAACAGCATGCCCCCTTCAGGGACAATAATCAGGAATGAGTGCATGGCGATAATATAAATAACAATCAAAACAGGCCAGGCAACCACTGTATAAGAAAAGCCCCGTCGGTTCACCCTGCGGGTATAAAAAAGCCCGCCGATAATCACCGACGGGCCAGGAAGGAACGGCCATCAAGTCTGCGGCAGGTTCACCCCGCCGGCGCGCGCCAATTGCGCCAGCAGCGCCGTTTGAAACGCCTCATCGTGCACCGCCGCGTGAGGTTCAAACCGCTGCTGGTGGTGCCAATAGCCGCCGGACGCCAGTGCCTGCGGTTCATCGCTGCTCACCAGCCACGCCTGCGTCACGTGTCCCAGCGCCAGATCGTCGGGCGCATCCGCGCCGCCCATTTTGGTCGGCACCCAGCCGGGATCGACCGCGCTGCTGATGACGCCGGGCCACAGGCGCGCCACGGCGGCGGCCAGCGCGGTGACGAACAGCTTGCTGTCCGAATAGGAGCCGGCTGCGCCGCCAAGCCAGTCCACGCCGTTCAGTTCCGCTACGCCGTCAAAGTGCATGCTGCTGCTCAGGTAGACGATGCGATCGGGGCGTTCGATCAGGGCCGTCAGCAGATAGGGCGCCATCACGTTCACCGGCATCACCTGCGGCCCGGTGAACATGCCGGCGTTGTGGATCACCGCATTCGGGCGGCCAAGACGATTCACCTGCTCGGCGACCTGCCGGATCTGCTGCACCTCGGACAGATCGCCAATCACCGCCTGCGCGCCATGATCCAGCAGATCGCGCACCGCCTCCAGACGGCCGGGGGCGCGCGCATGCAGGATCACCTGATGCCCTTCCGCCAACAGCGTTTGCGCGGCGGCGCGGCCCAGCCCGTCGACCGAACCGGTAATGAAAATGCGTGACATGCCACTCCTCCGTTTAGCGCCAGCCGAGCGCCGGCGCGACATGGGTTAAAATCGATTCGATAACGTGGGCGTTATAATCCACGCCCAGCTGGTTAGGCACGGTCAGCAGCAGCGTATCCGCTTCGGCGATGGCCTCGTCCTGCGCCAGCTGCTCGATCAGCGCGTCCGGCTCAGCGGCATAGCTGCGGCCGAAGATCGCCCGGGTCTGCGCGTCGATATACCCCAGCTGATCGCCCTCTTTGCCGCTGCCGCCGAAGTAATTGCGATCCCGCTGATCCACCAGCGCAAAGATGCTGCGGCTCACGGAAACCCGCGGCTCGCGCGCATGGCCGGCCTCTTGCCAGGCGGCGCGATAGGCGCGGATCTGCTTGGCCTGCTGGATATGGAAGGGTTCGCCGGTCTCGTCATTCTTGAGCGTCGAGCTTTGCAGGTTCATGCCCAGCTTCGCCGCCCAGACGGCGGTGGCGTTCGAACCGGCGCCCCACCAGATGCGGTCGCGCAGCCCGGCGGAAAACGGCTCCGGCCGCAGCAGCCCGGGCGGATTGGGGAACATCGGCTGCGGATTGGGTTCAGCGAACCCTTCGCCGCGCAGCGCTTCCAGGAACACTTCGGTATGGCGGCGGGCCATGTCAGCGTCGGTTTCGCCCTCGGCCGGGGCGTAACCGAAATAGCGCCAGCCGTCGATCACCTGCTCCGGCGAGCCGCGGCTGATGCCGAGCTGCAGCCGCCCGCCGGCAATCAGATCCGCCGCGCCGGCGTCCTCCACCATGTACAGCGGATTTTCATAGCGCATGTCGATCACGCCAGTGCCGATCTCGATACGTTGGGTTTTGGCGCCGATGGCGGCCAGCAGCGGGAACGGCGATCCCAGCTGACGCGCGAAGTGGTGCACGCGAAAATAGGCGCCGTCCGCCCCCAGATCTTCGGCGGCAACCGCCAGATCGATGGACTGCAGCAGCGCATCCGCTGCGGAACGGGTGCCGGACTGGGCGGAAGGCGTCCAGTGGCCAAACGAGAGAAAACCAATCTTTTTCATCGGGCATCGTCCTCAAAAGCAAAATCATCGGCCTACAGTGACAAAAACCGCGCGCCTTGCGCCAGAAAAATCGCCCCCGATCGCACTAAACGAACCGATTGCCGCCGCGCCGCCCGGCGATTGTAATCAAAAAACAAATGTCGTATAACAGGCAGCTCCGAGGGGTGTCCTGTTACGGGCTGAGATGGCGCAAGCCGAACCCTTTGAACCTGATCTGGGTCATGCCAGCGAAGGGACGGTTAGGCAACAACGCAATCACCCGTTGCCTGTTCATACCTCAGCGTGCCCGGATCTCCACTGACTCAAGGAGGTCCCATGTCCATCACCACCCTGTTCGAAAGCGGTCTTTACGGCCGGCTGCGGCAACAAGCCGGCAGCCACTGGCAGGACTACGTCGATCACCCGTTTCTGCAGCAGCTGGCCGCCGGCACCTTGCCTGAACGCGCTTTTCGCCGCTACCTGACCCAGGACTATCTGTTCCTGCTGCACTTCGCCCGCGCCTACGCGCTGCTGGTCAGTAAGCTGCGCACCCTGCCGGAGATGCGCGCCGCCACCGCCTCGCTCAACGGCATCATCGCCGAGCTGCCGCTGCACGTGGCCTACTGCGCCGAATGGGGGTTGAGCGAAGCGCAGATCGCCGCCCAGCCGGAGGCGGCGGAAACCATGAACTATACCCGCTACGTGCTGGACATCGGCCATGCCGGCGACGCCCTCGATCTGTTGGCCGGTCTGCTGCCCTGCGTGGCCGGCTATGCCGAAATCGGCCTGCGGCTGCTGCACGATCCCGCCACCCAGATGGAGGGCAATCCTTACGCCTCCTGGATCCGCAACTACGGCGACGAGGGCTATCTGGCCGGCGTGCGCGCCGCCATCGAACTGCTGGAAACCGTCGGCCGCCAGCGCGGCGCACAGGATCGCTTCACCGAGCTGGCGCAGATTTTCACCACCGCCACCCAACTGGAGTCGGCATTTTGGCAGATGGGGCTGAACGCCTCATGACCTCTCCGCTTCTCCCGCCCGGTATCCAGGTGCGGGATCTCAGCCTGCGTTTCGGTCAGCACATCGTCTTCGACCGGCTGAGCTTCGACATCGCCGGCGGCAGCTTCGTCGCCCTGCTCGGCGCCAGCGGCGCCGGCAAAACCAGCCTGCTGAAGATCATCGCCGGCCTGGCGCAGGCCAGCTCTGGTTCGGTGACCGGCAGCGACGGCCTGCCGATCGCCGGGCGCATCGCCTACATGGGGCAAAAAGATCTGCTTTACCCGTGGCTGACCATCGAAGAGAACGTCGCCCTCGGTTCGCGACTGCGCGGCGAAACGCCGGACCGGGCGTGGGCGGCGCACCTGCTGGAGCGCGTGGGCCTGGCCGCGCATGGCCGCAGCCTGCCCGCCTCGCTGTCCGGCGGCATGCGCCAGCGCGCCGCCATCGCCCGCACGCTCTACGAACGCCAGCCGATCGTACTGATGGACGAACCCTTTTCCGCGCTGGACGCCATTACCCGCGCCGAGATCCAGAGCCTGGCCGCCGAGCTGCTGGCGCAAAATACCGTGCTGTTGATCACCCACGATCCGATGGAAGCCTGCCGCCTGAGCCACCGGCTGCTGGTGCTGTCGCCCTGGCCGCTGGGCCTCGACGATACTCACCGCATCAGCGGGCTACCGCCGCGCGCGCCGGATGACGCCGACCTGCTGAAAAGCCAGGCCGAGCTGCTGCAGCAGCTGGTGAGGGCCGCGCAATGAATAGTGCCCAAGAGCGTGGACTCACCCGCCTGCGGCGCGGGCTGACGGTATTCGTCGGCCTGCTGCTGCTGTGGTGGCTGGCGGCGCAAAGCGGCATCCCGGCCTTTCTGCTGCCCACGCCGGGCGCAGTGGCGCAGGCGCTGTGGGACGGGCGCGGCTATCTCGCCTGGCACACGCTGGTCACCGCTTCGGAAATCGTCAGCGGGCTGGTTCTGGGCGTGTTGCTCGGCGCGGCGCTGGCGCTGTGCATGATTTTCTCGCCGCGCCTGCAGCGCTGGCTGATGCCGCTGGTGCTCACCAGCCAGGCGATACCGGTGTTCGCCCTGGCCCCGCTGCTGGTGCTGTGGTTCGGCTTCGGCATGAGCGCCAAGGTGGCGATGGCGGTGCTGGTGATCTTCTTCCCGGTGGTGTCGGCCTTTTTCGACGGGCTGCGCCGGGTCAACAACGACTATCTCGATCTGGCGCGCACGATGCGCGCTTCGCGCTGGGCGCAGCTGCGGCACGTGCGGCTGATGGCGGCGCTGCCGGCCTTCGGCTCCGGCCTGCGCATGGCCGCCGCCGTCGCGCCGATCGGCGCCATTATCGGCGAATGGGTCGGCTCGGCCGAAGGGCTGGGCTATGTGATGCTGAACGCCAATGCGCGCATGCAGACCGACGTCTGCTTCGCCGCACTGTTTATTTTGGTGCTGATGACCGTGCTGCTGTGGGCCGCGGTGGATGCGCTGCTGCGGCGCCTGATCGCCTGGGCGCCGGAAAACGACTGATGATTACAACCATAACCAGGGATAAAGGAACGACCATGATCAAACAAACCGTCTGCGGGCTGCTGCTCGGCGCCGCCATCACCGGCCAGGCCGGCGCGGCCGACAAGCTGACGCTGGTGCTCGACTGGTACATCAACCCCGATCACGCGCCGATTATGGTGGCCGAGCAGATCGGCGCCTTCAAGGCCGCAGGGCTGGACGTCAAGATCGTGCCGCCGTCCGATCCGGCGCTGCCGCCGCGGCTGGTGGCCGCCAAACAGGCCGACCTCGCCATCACCTATCAGCCGCAGCTGCACTTCTTCGCCGATCAGGGCCTGCCATTGATGCGCGTCGGCACGCTGATCAACACGCCGCTGAATACGGTGATCGCGCTGGATAAAAACATCACCTCGCCGGCGGATCTCAAGGGCAAAACGGTGGGTTACTCGGTCAGCGGCATCGAACAGGCGACGCTGGCCACCATGGTCGAACACGAGCACCTCAAGCCGCAGGACATCAAGCTTATCAACGTCAACTTCCAGCTGACCAGCGCCCTGCTGGCGGGCCAGGTCGATGCGGTGATCGGCGGCTACCGCAACATCGAAGCGCTGGAGCTCAAGCTGCAGGGTAAAGAACCGGTGGTATTCAACGTCGAAGACTACGGCGTGCCGGCCTACGACGAGCTGATCATCGTCGCCAACCGCAATGCGGTGAACGAGCCGAAAATCCGCAGGTTCCTCGCCGCGCTGAAGCAAGGCAGCGACTACCTGCACGCGCACCCGCAGGACACCTGGTTGGCGTTCGCCAAGGCGCACCCGGAGCTGAATACCGAGCTGAACAAACAGGCGTGGCAAGCCAGCCTGCCGCTGTTCGCGCGCGATCCGGCCAAGCTGGATCGGGCCCGCTATGAGGCTTACGAGCAATTCCTGTTCGACAACAAGTTGATCAAGAAAATCACCCCGGTAGACCAGTACGCGGTGGAGCTGAACTGATCACGCCGAGGCGGCCGGCGGTGCCACCGTCACCTCGCCCTGGCCGCTGCGCTGCAGGGCCGCCTTCACCAGCCCATTGGCCTTGCAGCGTTCGATAAACGCGTTCACGTAGGCGGCGCCCTGCGTGTTTTGCCGCGGCACCGCCATCGCCTGGCGGATGGCGGTAAAATGTCCGTCCAGCACTCGGTAGCCGGGACGGGCGGCCGCGGCGGCCAACAGCGGTTGACGCACGCCGGCCGCCGCCTCCAGCCCCCGTTCGAAAAACAGCGCGATCGCCTCGGCGGAGGTTGCCGCCCGCACTAATTGCGCCTGCTGCAGAGTGCGCGATAAAAACAGATCGTACGCCGCCCCCTGCCCGACCGCGATGCGCACCTCCGGCCGGTCGAGCTGCGCCACCTCAGAGTAAGGCGCGTCGTTCGCCACCAGGTAAGTCCCCTCGATGATCACGTAGGGTTCGCTGAAGGCGATCTGCGCCGCGCGCACCGGCTCGATGGCCATAAACGCCAGGTTCCAGGCGCCGCTGTCCAGATCGGCGAACACCTTGCCGGCCGCGTCATAAGTGACCAGCTCCAGCGCCACGCCCAGTTCGCGAGCCAGCGCGGCGGCCAGCTCCACCGAAGCGCCTTGCGGTTTGCCATCAGCCCCGGCCTGCGCCAGCACCGGATTGCCGTAGTTGATCGCCGCGCGCAACACGCCTTGCGGGGCCAGATCGTCGAGTACCGCTGCGGGGATTGTCTGCATACTTCCTCCTGAATGGCTGATGGGCGCACCGTCGCGGCGCTCATTAAGCGTAGAGCGAAACCTCCGACCAGCAAGCTTTCGCCGCCGCGGCCGCCGTCGGTGTGATTAACGTCACACTATTGTCATAAAAATGTACAATAGCCGCCGCTCGTCGGCCGTAGCGGGAGATCGCGCGTTGTTCCGCCGCCGGCAATAGGCTATACCCTTCACTTTTCGCGCCGCGGCACGCTCGGCGGCGCAAACCAGGGCAGCAACGGTTTTATTTCAATCAGACAAGGTTTGGCGGATGGTTTTAGCAGTCGTTTCGTTTGTTCTCTTTTTGGCGTCGATTTTGATTTATCGCACCCGGGCCGCCGCCAACCGCTGGTGGTTCGCCATTCTGCTGACGCTGCTCGGCAGCTATCTGGTGCTGAACGTCATCCTGATCGCCAGCAACTACTTCACCGGCGACGGCATCACCGATGCGGTGATCTACACCGTCACCAGCAGCCTCAAAGGCGCGGGCATCAGCAAATACGTGCTGCCGTTTATCGGCCTGCTGGCGGCGTTGGGGCTTATCTTCGCGGTGCTGGCCCGCAGCCTGCTGCGCCGCAAGGCCAAAGGCAGCAGCGTGGCTTACAGCGTCGTCGCCGTACTGCTGGCGCTGTTTTCTGTCGGCACCACCCCGGCGTTTCAGGACATCTCGCTGCTGGTCAAGAGCCAGATCGTCGGCGATACCGCCGATTTCACCACCTACTACAAGGCGCCGAAAAAGACCGTGCAGGGCAAGCGGCCGAACCTGGTGTACATCTATGCCGAGAGCCTGGAGCGCACCTACTTCGATACCGAGCTGTTTCCCGGCCTGGCCGACGAGCTGAACGCCCTGCGCACGGACAGCATCGATTTCAGCAATACCCAGCAATTGCCGGGCACCGGCTACACCATCGCCGGCATGGTCGCCTCGCAGTGCGGCATTCCGCTGTTCGCGCCCTTCGACGGCAACGCCTCCAGCGCGGTCTCCACCTTCTACCCGGAGAACGTCTGCCTGGGCGACGTGCTGAAGGCCGCCGGCTACAGCAACTATTTCTATCAGGGCGCCGAGCTGGCGTTCGCCGGTAAAGACACCTTCCTGAAATCCCACGGCTTCGACCACGTTTACGGCTTCAAAGAGCTGCGCGATCGGGTCGCCGATCCGAGCTACAAAAACGACTGGGGCTGGTACGACGACAGCGTGCTGGACGTGGTGTACGGCAAGTTCGTCGAGCTGTCCAAACAGCGCCAACCGTTCTCGCTGTTCACCCTGACCGTCGATACCCATCACCCGGACGGCTTTATCTCCGCCGGCTGCAGCAAGAAAAGCTACGCCTGGCAGAACAAGGAAAACCGCTCGCTGAGCGCGGTAGCCTGCAGCCAGCAACACATCGCCGCGCTGATCGACAAGATCAAACGCTCGCCCTATTTCAGCAATACCGTGATCGTGGTGTCCTCCGATCATCTGGCGATGAACAACACCGCCTACGATATCCTGACCAAACAGAAGCGCCGCAACCTGTTCTTCATCATCGACGGCACCCGGCCGCTGGCGGAACAGCGCAACGAGAAACGCAGCACGCTGGACAACGGCGCCACGGTGCTGGACGTGATGGGCGGCGACAACTACATCGGCCTTGGCCGCAGCAGCCTGTCGGCGCCGTCGCTGTCTACGGTGTTCCTGAACATCGAAGAGAAGATCAACGGCTGGAAACCGGCGGTGATCAATCAGTGGGGCCTGCCGAACCGCATCAGCGACTACAGCGTGGATACGCGCCAACGCAGCTTCAGCTTCTCCGGCGTCACCTACAAGGTGCCGTTCATCCTGCGGGTGGGCGACAGCCGCATCGAACCGATGTTCAACGTCTACCTCTCCACCCCGCTGCGCAAGCAGCTGGCCGGGCTGGGGGCGGGGGAGAAATTCGTCTGGGTCGATAAATGCTACGAGATCGGCCGGGTCTGGGCGCCGCAGCTGGCGCTGAGCACCGACATCTGCGTGGCCTCGGGCACCTTGGCCTCGCCGCCGCAGATCGCGCAGGCCAGCGGCGAACGCTTCAACGGCAAGGTGAACTTCACCGGCCCGGCGGCGGACAGCGTCGCCGATTATCAAAACGCCGTCGCCCGCCTGCAGGTGGACGACGCGGCGGTGAAATACCGGGCGGACGCCATCGAGTTCATGCTGCCCGGCATGCCGGAACAGGTGAAAGCCATCACCGGCGTCTCCGCCGTCGAGGAATGGGGCCGCTGGTCCGACGCCAATCTGGCGCCGGCGGTCGATATCGATTACGTCGATCCGCTGCCGAAGCGCTTCGATCTGGTGCTGCGCGCCCGCGCCTACGGCAACAACGTCGGCGAACCGATTTCGGTGCGCGTCGGCGACGAAGAGCGCTTCGTGTCGCTCGGTGAACAGGACAGCACCGTCACCCTGCGCTTCGACAACCCGCGCGGCGCGCAGAAGATCAGCATTACTCCGCCGGCGCCGACCGAGCCCAAAGAGAGCGCCAGCGGCGGCTTCACGCCGAAGAAGCTGGGCATCGGCCTGGTGTCGCTGAAGGTCGAAGCGGCCGCTCCCGCCTCCTGATCCCCCCGCCTTCACGGGCGCGGTAATTTCTTTGCCGCGCCCGTCATTTCGACCAAGCTTTTACGCCCTTCTTCGGCTAACCTGTGACGGTAAAACGCCGCAACCCCGCCACAGAGCCGGGACATCCAAGGAGAAAGTATGAGCTATGCCCCACCTCGCAGCGGCCTCAGCGCCGATCAGGCACTCGATCAACTGGAAGCCCTGTATGACGCCGCGGTAGACGCGCTGCGGCAGGCGGTCAGTGACTTTATCAGCCACGGCACACTGCCGGACCCGCAGGCGCGCGCCGCCGGGCTGTTCGTGTATCCCGAACTGCGCGTCAGTTGGGACGGGCAGCAATCCGGCCCGAGCAAAACCCGCGCCTTCGGCCGCTTTACCCATCCCGGCAGCTACAGCACCACCGTGACCCGGCCGCAGCTGTTCCGCCACTATCTGGCCGAACAGCTGGCGATGCTGGAACACGATTACGCCGCCCATATCGAAGTGGCACCGTCGCAGCAGGAGATCCCGTTCCCTTATGTCATCGACGGTTCCAGCCTGGCGCTCGATCGCTCAATGAGCGCCGGCATCGCGCAGCATTTCCCCACCACCGAGCTGGCGCAGATCGGTGACGAGACCGCCGACGGCCTGTACCACGCCACCGACAACCATTTCCCGCTGTCGCATTTCGATGCGCTGCGCGCGGATTTCTCGCTGGCGCGTCTGCGGCACTACACCGGCACGCCGGTGGAACATTTTCAACCGTTTGTGCTGTTCACCAACTACACCCGCTATGTGGACGAGTTCGTGCGCTGGGCCTGCGCCCAGATCGCCGATCCGGCCAGCCCGTACATCGCGCTCTCCAGCGCCGGCGGCACCTACATCACGCCGGAAACCAGCGCCCCGGAGCAGGCGGTGTCCGATCTGGCGTGGAAAAACCACCAGATGCCGGCCTATCACCTGATCTCGCGCACCGGCCAGGGCATCACGCTGATCAACATCGGCGTCGGCCCGTCCAACGCCAAAACCATCTGCGATCACCTGGCGGTGCTGCGCCCGAGCGCCTGGCTGATGATCGGCCACTGCGGCGGCCTGCGCGAAAGCCAGAAGATCGGCGATTACGTGCTGGCCCACGCCTATCTGCGCGACGATCACGTGCTGGATGCGGTGCTGCCGCCGGATATCCCGATCCCGAGCATCGCCGAGGTGCAGCGCGCCCTGTATGACGCCACCAAGATGGTTAGCGGCATGCCCGGTGAAGAGGTCAAACAGCGTTTGCGCACCGGCACCGTCGTCACCACCGACGATCGCAACTGGGAGCTGCGCTACTCCGCTTCGGCGCGCCGCTTCAACCTCAGCCGCGCGGTGGCGGTCGACATGGAGAGCGCCACCATCGCCGCTCAGGGTTATCGCTTCCGGGTGCCGTACGGCACGCTGCTGTGCGTCTCCGACAAACCGCTGCACGGCGAGATCAAACTGCCGGGCCAGGCCAACCGCTTCTACGAAGGGGCGATCTCCGAGCACCTGCAGATCGGCATCTGCGCCATCGATTTGTTGCGCGCCGAGGGCGATCGCCTGCACTCGCGCAAGCTGCGCACCTTCAACGAACCGCCGTTCCGCTAACGGTGCCAGGCCCGCTGCGGCGGGCCGTTTTTTCCTCAACGCACCAGCGCCAGCGCGCGCTTCTCCTGGCTGCGGCCGCCGGCGATCGACAGCAACAGGTCTTTCACCAGCAGCGCCGGGGCGGACAGCCCCTGTTGGCTGGACATGCACAGTGACAGCGGCACCGACATCGTCGGCGCATTGATGCGCGCCATCCAGGCCTTGGCCGGGCCGATCATCGCGCGCGCCACCGATTCCGGCAGCACGGTCGCCCCCAACCCGCTGGCGATCGCGGCGCTCAGCGCGCCCGAGGATTCGATCTCCCCCACCACGTTGGCAGCCAGCTTGCGCAGCGCCATCGCCTCCTCCAGCTGGTTGCGCACCGCATCGCCCTCGCGCGGCAGGAACAGGTTCAGCCGCGCCACGTCCAGCAGCTCTACGCTGTTGCCGGGATGCGGCACCGCGCGCGTCGCCACCAGATAAAGATCTTCCCGCATCAATGCGATGGCGTGCAGACCGGCGGGCATTTTGGCGCCGTAGACCATCGCCATGTCCAGCGTCTGGTTAGCCACCTGCCCGGCCAACGCCGCGCCGCCGTTTTCATGCAGGCTGAGCAGGATGCCCGGCTGCTGATCGCGCAGGGTCTGCAACAGCGGCAGCGCCAGCTGCGCCGCGGTGCTGCCCGACGCCAGCCCGAGAGACACCTGGCCGCTCATCGCCTGCCCGGCGCTGTTGACCGCGCTCTGCGCCTGCTCGCACTGGCGCAGAATGGTCTGCGCGTGGGCATACAGAATGTTGCCTGCCTCGGTCGGCTGCACCCCGCGCTTGGTGCGGATCAGCAGCTGCTGCTTCAGCTCCCCTTCCAGCGTCGCCAACTGCTGGCTGAGCGCCGGTTGGGCGATGTGCAACACCTCCGCCGCCTGGGTCAGGCTGCCGATATCGACGATTTTCACGAAGTACTTCAGACGTCTGAAATTCATAGTGCCTCCAGCGAGCCGCTAAATTGAGAATGCCGAAATCCGGTCATGCAATCACAGCAAGATCCAGGCCAGAGTCGGTAAACGGCCGTGGAAGCGGGGTACAAGGCGGTAAATGGCCGTTCGCCGGGCGGCGCGCGCCACCGCGCAGGGCAACCGTTGCACCATCGGCAGGCAACGGCGCCGATCAACGGGCAATTCGACGGCGCTGCGCGCGGGATAAGCGACAAAAGCGAGAAAAAGCAGCAGGTTGGGCAATCTTGCAGCAAACGAACGCATCGGGCGTTTTCACGCTTTACAAGCCGCAACCGCCCCGCTATTATTCGCCCCGTTCCAACGATTCCTCTGTAGTTCAGTCGGTAGAACGGCGGACTGTTAATCCGTATGTCACTGGTTCGAGTCCAGTCAGAGGAGCCAAATTTAGAGAAGCCCGCTCAGGGAAACCCGAGCGGGCTTTTTGCCTTTCAGCCGCCGTCAAAAGCTGCGTTTCGCCACCAGATAGGCGCCCGCCACCAGCAGCAGAGCGCCGAACAGCGCCGGCAGATTCTCGCGCAGCGCCGCCGGGCCGGCGCGGTAGACGTCCGCCAACAGCCCCATGCACAGCTGGCTGGCGACCAGGATCGAAATGGTGGCCGCCGCCCCCAGCTTCTGGTAACCCAGAATGCCGGCGAACACGAACAGCGATCCCAACAGCCCCGGCAACAGCATCCACCACCTGGCGGCGCCGGTCACTTCCGCCACCGCGCCGAGGCCGTTTTTGGCCAGCAGCAACCCCACCAGCAACAACAAACCGACGCTGGAGTTGATCACCAGCGTAATGAGGATGGTCGAAACGCTTTCGGTAATGCGCACCATCAGCAGATTCTGCACCACCAGCCCCATTCCCGCCGCGATCAGCAGTAACAGCATATTCATCGCCCTGTCTCCCGGGATCAGCGCGCGGGCGGCGTCGCCCGCTCGTCGAGCCTCAGCTGCAGGAAGGTCAGATCCAGCCATTGGCCGAATTTGGCGCCCACTTGTTCCATGCGCCCCACGTCGCGAAACCCCAGCGCCAGATGCAGCTTAATCGAGGCCTGATTGCCGGATTCGATGCCGGCCACCATCACGTGCTTGCCGATTTCCCGCGCCCGTGCGATCAGCGCCAGCAGCAACGTCTTGCCAATCCCTGCGCCGCGATGCGCCTGATGGACATACACCGAGTGTTCTACGGTATGGCGATAGCCGTCCCAGGCGCGCCAGTCGCCGAACGACGCGTAGCCGATCGCCTCGTCCGCGCCGTTCACCGCCACCAGCACCGGGTAGCCCGCCGCCTGCCGTTCGCCGATCCACGCCGCGCGGTTGGCCGCATCCACGGTTTGTTCATTCCAGATGGCGGTGCTGTTCAACACCGCGTCGTTATAGATAGCGGCAATCGCCGCGCTATCGTTGAGCGTCGCATTTCGTATAATCATGGTGTACCCCGGCTAATTGTCCACTATAATACTACGATATGAATATTAAATTAGACAATCTAAATCAGCTGATCGGCGCGCGCATTCGCATTGAACGCGAGGCGCGCCACTGGTCGCTGTCCGATTTGGCCGAACGGGCGGGCGTATCGCGGGCGATGGTGCATAAGATCGAACGCGGCGAGAGCAGCCCGACGGCGATGCTGTTGGGCAGACTGGCGGGGGCGTTCGGCCTCAGCATGTCCAAGCTGATCGCCCGCGCGGAAACGCAGGAAGGCCGGCTGCTGCGCCGGGAAGATCAACCGGTGTGGGTCGATCCCGAGAGCGGCTACGTGCGGCGCCACGTGTCGCCGCGCACCGATCTGCCGCTCGATCTGGTGCGCATCGAACTGCCGGCCGGCGCGGCGATCCCGATGCCGGCTTCGGTGTATGCCTTCAAGCGTCAGCTGATCTGGGTTTTATCCGGCGAGCTGGTCTTTCTTGAGGGCGACGCGCGCCATGAAATGGCCGAAGGAGACTGCCTGGAGCTCGGCCCACCGGCGGACTGCCGCTTTGAAAACCAAAGCGATGAGGCATGCGTGTATATGGTGGCGGTGCTGAGCGCCGCCTGACGGCTCGCCGGCGCTACCCCGGCGTCGGCTGGTTATAGCCGGCGTGGAAAAACTTCTCCGCCAACCGGCTGTCGCCGCCGGAGAAGAACTCGCTCATCGGCTCGCGGCCGAGGCCATAGGCGCGGCTGAGTTGCCCGGCCTCGAACGCCGCCCGGTTCTCGTCGCCGCAGCGCTGCGCCAAATGGTGCGCATAACCGAGCACGAAACCGCGCTTGTAGTCGGAGCAAAAGCGCGACAGCTCCGCCTCCGGCTTCAGGTTCTCCACCTTTAACCCCGCCAACAACCCTTTGCCAAAATGATCTCCCACGGGTTCCTCCTCACCGCACAATCGCTATATAACAAAATATACAGCGAATGAACGAACGAGAACATACTCCCTAAGTTTTACTCGCCGCATAAAAAAGGCCCGCGAAGCGGGCCTCAGACTGTTGACAAAGAGGGAAAAAGCGTGGTTTTTCCCCCTTTGTGGTGATCAGTCGAAAATCAATAAATTGATTTTCCTTGTTTTTTTATTCTGTGCTATCTGCCAAACCAGCAAAGGTATGAGGTTTGTCATCAATCTCAGGCCCGCGAAGCGGGCCTGCGAGAAAGCGGGCAATCACAGCGTGAAATTCAGCCCTTCGCTGACGGTCTTGCCGAGCGGCAGACGGCCCGACGGCGCTTCTTTCTCCTGCAGGAAATCCGGCAGGCGGGCTTTGTCGCCCGGCTTGCCGATCGCCACCATGGCGTGCACCGCATAGTCGTCCGGCAGTTGCAACGCCGCTTTGATCTTATCGTGGTGAATGCCGCTCATGCAGTGGGTCAGCCAGCCTTTCAGGTGCGCCTGATGCGCCAGGTTGGCCCAGGCCGCGCCGGTGTCGAATGCGTGGGTCGGGTTGTCCACCAGCCGCTCGCCGTTCAGGCTGGTGGTTTTGGAGACGATCACCACCAGCGCCGAGGCGTGTTGCGCCCAGCCGCGGTTGAAGTCGATCAGGAACTCCAGGTAGTTCTCCCAGCTGTCGGAGCCGTGCTTGCTGTAGGCAAAGCGCCACGGCTGAATGTTGTAGGCCGAAGGCGACCAGCGCGCCGCTTCAAAGAAGCTCAGCAGCGTTTGATCGTCGATGGCGTCGTTGGTCATCGCGCGCGGCGACCAGCGCTCGATAAATTGCGCGTCAATCGGGTAATCGGAGATTCTTGGCTGGCTCATGATAGGTTCTCGCAGTGAAGTAAAAACAAAAGTTCGCTGATATTCCCACAGCTTAGGACGGTAAAACTTTTATTTCGTGCCATTGTCCTGCGGCAATTCCTGCCGCAGCCAGGCCAGAAACGCCCTGACCGGCGGATGCCGCTCGCGCCCCGGGGCGCACAGCACGCTGTATGCGGCGCCCGGTACGCGCACCTCCGGCCGGTACGCCACCAGCAGACCGTTGTCCACCATCTCGGACACCATCACCGAGCTGGCGAGCACCCATCCCTGCCCGGCCACCGCCGCCTGCAGGGCGTAATGCTCCTCGTGATAGCTGCGCATCGCCGCATGGCGCTGCCACCAGTCCACGCCGGCGGCCCGGCACCAGTCATGCCAGCCGCTGTCGTACAGCGCCGAATCCCCCCACTTGACGGTGATCAGCACCGGGTTTTCCGGCGGAGCGGCGGTCAGCCCCGGCGCGGCGTAGACGCCAAAGCTTTCCTCCAGCCGCGCCGCCTGATGCAGCGCGGGATAGTGCGCGCGGCTGTAGCGCACCGCCACATCCACGCTGGCGTCCTGCTGCAGGTCGATCACCTCGGCGCAGGCCTCCAGGCGCACCAGATAGTGCGGATGCGCCTGGTAGAAACGCCCCAGGCGCGGCACCAGCCACAGCGCCGCGAACGAGTGCGTCACCGAGACGCACAGCGATCCGGCACTGGGCTGCGGCCGCAGGCCCTCAAGCGTGGCGGCGACGTCCAGCAGCGCGCCGTGCACGCCGGCAAACAGCGTTTCGCCCTTCGCCGTCAGCCGCACGCCGCGCGGCACCCGCTCGAACAGCGCAAAGCCCAGCTGCTGTTCCAGCGCCTTGATCTGGTGCGAAATCGCCGTCGGCGTCACCGCCAGCTCGGCCGCCGCCAGCTTGAAGCTGCGCAGGCGAGCGGCGGATTCAAAGGTGCGTAACGCGTTGACGGGCAGCGTAGCGAACATGGCGAGGCCTCTTGGGATGAGTTGAGCTCATCCTGGCAGAAAAACCGTCATTTGTCGCCTGCAGACGTTCGCCTCTAGATTAAGGCTGAGTTCACTTCACACCAAGGAGCATGACATGAATACAGCTCATCAATCCAAGCGCCTGGTGGTGCTGGTCGGCAGCCCGCGCCGCGACGGCAACAGCGCCACGCTGGCGCAGGCGATCATGGCGGGCGCCGCCGAAGCCGGCACGTCCGCCAGCCTGCATTTTCTCGACGATTACCTGAGCGGTTTCCTGAGCGATGAACGCCATACGCCGCCGCCGGCCGATCGCTACGCCGAGCTGTTCCTGGAGCACTTCCTGCCGGCCGACGGCGCGGTATTTTGCACGCCGATTTACTGGTACGGCATGTCGGCGCAAACCAAGGCCTTTTTCGATCGCTCGTTCAGCTTCTATTCCAACGCCTACCCTCAGGCGGAACAGGTGCACCAACGCATGAGCGGCAAACGCATCGGGTTGGCGGTGGCGTCGGAAGAAACTTATCCCGGCGCGGCGCTGGGCATCGTGCATCAGATCCAGGAGTTCAGCCGCTACACCCATTCCGCCTTCGTCGGACTGGTGCACGGCGCCGGCAACCAGCGCGGCGAGATCGCCCGCGATCCGCGCAACCCGCTGCGGGCCGCCCGCGAGTTGGGGCGCGAGTTCTTCACCCGCCCCTACTCGGATTATCAGATGGACAGCCCGCGCAGCACGCAGGTTTGGACGGAATAGCCACGGCCTCAACCGCCACTGCCGATTTGCCAGATAAAGGTCGGCGTATGGCGGTTAATTTCCCAGTCACCGATATTGCGCGCCTTGTAGATCACCGGATTATGTGAAGAGAGCGTGCGCGCATTGCGCCAGTGGCGATCCAACGCCTTGCCGGTACGGGTATCTGAAGCGCCGAGCGCATTGAACAATTCACCGGCGGCGCGCTGCACCCACTCCCCGGCGATGACCTGCGCCCTGGCGGCGTCCAGCTCCGCCGTCACGTTAAGCGCCTGCAGCAGCGCTTCATCGCCGGAACGATGCGCCTCATAAGCCTGCTGCAGCGAGGAAGTCGCTTTTAGCACCGTCGCCTCGACCGCATAGGCCCAGGCGCTGATTTGCCCCACCACCTGCTGGATCTGCACGTCGTCCTTCACCCAACCGGCGTTGCCGTGGCTATAGATCCTTTTACGTTGCCTCACGCCCTCGCCGACGTCTCGCAGCACCGCGCGGCCGATCCCCGCCAGCGTCGCCAGCAACACATGCTGATAGAACGCAGTTTGGTAGCGGAAGCGCTCGGCAAAGTCATAGACGTGCGCCTGCTCGACCTGCGCATCAATAAAACGCGTGGTGCCGCTGCCGGTAGTGCGTTGGCCAAATCCGTCCCAGTCGTCGTCGCGCTCTACGCCCGGCTGGGCGACGTTAACCAAAGCGATCACCGGGCCGCCGCTGTCGCTGCGCTCGGCATACACGTCGATCCAATCGGCAAACAGACTGCCGGTGCTGTAAAATTTCTCGCCGTTGAGCGACCAGCCGTCGGCCTGCGGCGTTACCCGGGTATTGACCTGCCCCAGCTTCACGCCGCCGATCTCGGTCCAACCGCTGCCGACCAGCTCGCCGTCGAGAAAGCGTTCGAACCAGCGATCGCGCTCCGGGCCGTCCGGCGCGTTCAGCCGATCTTCCACGAAGGCGAAATGCGCCCGCAGCGCCTGCGGCAGGTTAGAGTCCGCCTCCGCCAGTTCGGCCAGCAGTTCGAACAGCTGCGGCAACGAAGCGCCGTCGCCGCCCTTTTCACGCGGGATGCGCACCCTGCCGAACCCCGCCTCTTTCAGCCAACGGATCGGTTCATGCGGCAGCGTGCGCGACAGCTCGCGCTCCACCGCCCCGGCGGCGATTTCGGCGAAGATCGGCCGAAAACGCGCGGCCAGCTGTGCGTAGTCTGCTCCGGTGGATAACAGGTGTTGCGTCATGTCAGTGTCCTCTTGTGGTTAAGCGCGATCGGCCAGATCGTCGATATCGCGCGCCGTCGGTTCGAAGCAAATGATCAGCAGGAAGACGATGGGGATCGCCGCCGCCAGTGAAACAATCCAAAACATGTCGGTGCCGAAGCGCGCCTGCAAAATCGGCAGAATAAACAGCGCCAGCGCGCTGCCGATACCGGACAGCGAACGGCCGAAACCGACGCCGGTGGCGCGGATCGCCGTCGGGTAAGAGAGCGCCGGGTAAATCATCATCTGCGCGCCGGGGCCGAAGCCTTCGGCGAACAGCCATAGGCCCAACATCAGGATCGCCAGCCCAACGCCGAACGCCGCCTGCGGATGCCCGATCAACGCCAGGGCAATCAGCGCGATAAACTGCAGCGCAAATCCGGCGATCGCCACGTGGCGCGACGGATACTTCCATGCCAGACGCATGCCGAGCAGGCCACCGGTAAAGGCGAACAGCACGTTCAGCCCGAGCGAGGCGGAGAGGGTTTCAAACACCCCGGCGCCGAGAAACTGCGCCAGAATCGACGGCAGAAAGAAGGCGATGGCGGTGTATTCAAAGGAAATGCAAACGTTCATCACGCAGGAGACCAGAGTGCGTTCGCGGTACGGCTTGCGGAACAGCACGCGGAAGCTGACCTTCGCCGCCGCCGGTTGGGCGGCGTCAGGTTCCGCCTCATGGGCGGCGATGCCGTATGACTCGCGCAGGATGCGCGCCGCCTCTTTCAAATCGCCCTGGTTAGCGGCCCACAGCGGCGACTCGTTCATAAACTTGCTGCGCACCATGATGATCAGCAGCGCCGGCACCGCGCCGAAAATCAACGAGGCGCGCCACAGCCAGTTCGCATGTTCGGCCGGCAACAGAAAATAGAGCGCAAAGATGATCAGAAAACACATCGACGAAGCGGCGTACCACATCGGGCACCAGGCCGCCAGGCGCGACGCCTTGTTGGCCTTGCCGGAGAATTTGGAGAATTCGGCCAGATAGGCCATCGCCACCGGCAAATCGATGCCGACGCCGATACCCATCAAAAAGCGCGCGCCGATCAGCACCCAGACGTTGGGCGCCAGCCCGGCGGCGATGGCGGAAACCACAAAAAACAGCATATCGGCCATAAACACCTGATAGCGGCCGTACTTGTCGGTCAACCAGCCGCCGACCAGGTTGCCGAGAATGGTCCCGACCATGATCGAAGAAGTTACCACCCCGGTCAGCAGCGGGCTGAGGCTGAATTCACGCACCACGTCATCGATGCCGTAAGACAATGTGGTCAGGTCATAGGCATCGAGAAAAACACCGCCCAGCGCCAACAGCACGATCATGCGCGCATGGGTATTTTTCTCGCTGCGTTGGTTAATCAAACGCGCCACATCGCTGGCCGAGCCGATGGGCGCAGATAACGGCGGCGCGGTATCGATATTTAAGGTACTCATAGCTTCCTCGTTGTAATTGGCAGGTGACACCTCGTTTATAGGGTGAAAAAATTACGCCGACAAACAACAAATTATTCTATAAATATCATTAATATCAATAAATTAAGTGCAGTTACAGCGTAACAAAAACGCCGGATTAACACGCGTTAATCCGGTCTTTATCACGGCCATTTCGGGCGGGGATTATTCTGCTGATACCGGCACCAGCACGCCTTTTACCAGCGGGTCGTCGGTGTTTTTCAGCCACGCCTGCAACCTGGGATCGGCAAACGCCCGCTGCAGCTTGCGAATATTTTCGTCCTGCAGATAGGGCGTGCCAATTACCAGCTGCGAGGCGAAGGTCTTCGGCGCCGGTGGGAACAAGATGCCCTTCTCACGCGGCACCTTGCCGGCGTCGAACTGCGACACATAGCCAATAGCCGCATCTACCGAATTCAACGCGCGCGGCATGGTCAGCAAATCCAGCTCCTTGAAGTTAAAATGGCGTTTGTTCTCGCGAATGTCTTTCAGCCTGGCGGTGCGCGCCTCGATCGCCGGATCCAGCCCAATCAGTCCAATGCGCTGCAGCAGCCACAACGCCTGCCCCTGATTGGCGCCGTCGTTGGGCACCACAATCTCCGCGCCGTCCGGCAACTCGGCGATCGACGCATAACGGTCGGAATAGATGCCGAACGCCCACTGAAACACCGGCAGCGTCGGGGTCAGCTTAAAACCGTTGGCCTCCACCACCTGCTTTAGCCACCACTGGTGCTGGTAGATCGTGGCGGCGTACTGCCCCTGCGCCACCGCACGATCGGCCTGCACCGGATCCTGCAGGCCAACCGCCTCCAGCCTGAGGCCGTAATCCGGCGCGATATGCTCGCCGACGTACTCGATCACCCGCTGCTCTCCGGCCATCGCCGGCTCAAAGTGCACTTTGAGCGTGCTGCCGAACTGCACCGTCTGCGGCTGGCGGGCGCTGAAGTGCCAAACCGCGGCGGCGATAATCGCCACCGCCGCGATACCCACCGGCCACGGCCAGCGTTTCTTCTTCACTATCTCAAAATCGTGATTAGGCATGATTAAAGGGTTTCCTGATGATGACGCAACGCGGCGACCAGGCGGTCACCAATAAACTGAATCAGTTGAATCGTGGCGATCAGCACCACAATGGTGGCGATCATGATGTGATTGTCGAAACGCTGGTAGCCGTACACCACCGCCAGATAGCCGATGCCGCCCGCGCCAATGGTGCCGGCGATGGCCGAATACTCGATCATCGAGATGACGTTCAGCGTGATGGCGGCGACGATCGCCGGCAGCGCCTCGCTGAGCTGCGCGCGGGTGACTATCTGCCAGATCGAACCGCCGGACACCAGCCCCACCGCCGTCACCTCCGGCGGCAGTTCGCGCAGCGCGTTCTCCACCAGCCGGCCGAAGAATGGAATGCCGGCGACGATCATCGGGATCACCGCCGCCGGAATGCCGATGGTGGTGCCGGTCAACCAGAAGGTGAACGGAATAATCGCCGCCATCAGCACCAGAAACGGCAGCGAACGGCCCATGTTCACCAACCAGCTCAGCGCGCGATTCAGCGCCGGGCGCGGAAACAAGCCGCGCGATGAGGTGTTGAACAACACCACGCCGACGGCGCCGCCAATCGCCACCACAAACAGCATCACGATGCCGACCATCAGCCAGGTTTCGCCGTAGGCCGGCAGCATCAACCGATGGATCTCGCGCCAGGGTGTGTCCTGGCTCATCACGCTGTCAGACAGATTTTTCATACCGCCTCCTTCAACGCCGCCGGCTGTTCCAGCACCTCGGCGAGAATGCCCAACCGCCGCAGCTCGTCCTGCAGTTCAGCCACCGAACGCGAACCGCCGCCAAAACGCACCGCAATCTCCAACCGCCCGGCCAGGCTGCCGCCCACCACTTCAACGTGCCCGCCCAGCAGATCGATCTGCAGGTCGAGTTGGCGGCTGATGCGGCTGATCCAGTCGGTGGCCGCCGGCTGACGGGCGCAGTAGGTTACCTGCAGCCGCAACGCGGCGTCGGACGCCAGCGTCTTCAGCGGGAACAGCCGGCGGCCCAGCGAGGAATCGGGCGCTGCCAACAGTTCGCGCACCGGCCCTTGCTGCACAATCACGCCGTCGCGGATCTCGGCCACCGCGTCGGCGGCGTCGCGCACCGCATCCATCTCGTGGGTGATCAGGATGATCGACAGGCCATACCGATCGCGCAGCTGTTTAAGCAGGCTGAGAATGGCCCCGGTGGCGTCCGGATCCAGCCCGGAGGTGGCCTCATCCGCCAGCAGCACCGACGGATTCAGCGCCAGCGCGCGGGCGATGCCTACCCTTTGGCGCTGGCCGCCGGACAGCTGCGCCGGGTAAAACGCCGCCTTGTCCGCCAGCCCCACCGCCGCCAGCAGGCTCTTTACCCGCTTGTCGATATCGCGCGGCACCACGCCCAGATAGGTCAACGGCAGCGCCACATTCTGCCAGGCGGTTTTGCGCTGCAGCAGCGCGGAAGACTGGAACACCGTGCCTATCGCCCGCCGCTCCCTGCGCAGCGCCTCGCCCGCAAGCCGCGACAAGTCCTGGCCGTTCACCCGGATACTGCCGCTGCTCGGCCGCTCCAGCAGACTGATGCATTTCGCCAGCGTCGATTTGCCCGCCCCGCTGGGGCCGACTACGGCGGTAATCGATCCGGCCGGCACCCGCAGCGAAACGCCCTTCAGCACCTCAATCCGGCGCCCGTCCGGCGCGCGGTAAGCCTTGTGCAACTCCTCAATCTCTATCATCGCATCCTCACTTGACGCTCAGTGCATCGGCCAAGGACGCGCCGGCCGGCCAGCGGTAGCCCACCGCCGGGTGCGGCTCCGCCAGGCGCGGCCCCTGATTGAACAATTTTTCTCGCAGAGTGCCCGCCGTGTAGTCGCGCTTGTACGCTCCGCGTTTTTGCAGCTCGGGGATCAGCAGTTCCACCACGTCGGTGAAGGTTTCATGGGTAACGGCGTAGGCCAGATTGAAACCGTCAACATCCGTTTCCTCCACCCACGCCTGCAGCTCGTCGGCCACGGTTTGCGGGCCGCCCACCAACAGCGGGCCGAAACCGCCGATGCCGACCCATTCGGCGATGCCCTGTACTGTCCATTCACGGCTGGGATCGGCGCTGGAGAAAGTTTCCACCGCCGACTGAATGGCATTGGTGTGCAGATGCTTCAGCACCTGATCCGGCTGATACTGGCCGAAATCGATGCCGGTCCAGCCGGACACCAGCGCCAGCGCGCCTTCGTAGCTGGTATAGGATTTGTATTCCCGCCATTTTTCCTGCGCCTGTCGGTCCGTTTCACCGACGATCACCGTCTGCAGGTTGAAGATCAGGATGCTGCGCGGATCGCGCCCGGCCTCGGCGGCGCGGCGGCGGATATCGGCCACGGTTTTTTTCAGCAATGTTTTCGAAGGAGAGGCGACAAACACGCATTCGGCGTGTTCCGCGGCAAACTGCTTGCCGCGGCTGGAAGCGCCGGCCTGATACAGCACCGGCGTGCGCTGCGGCGAAGGCTCGCTCAGATGAATGCCCGGCACCTGGAAGAACTCGCCCTTGTGGTTGATCGGATGAATTTTCGCCGGATCGCTGAAGATGCGCCGCTGACGATCGCGCAAAATCGCGCCGTCTTCCCAACTGCCCTCCAGCAGCTTGTAAACCACCTGCAGGTATTCATCGGCGTAGTCGTAGCGCGCATCGTGATCGGTCTGCGCCCGGTGGCCAATATTGCGCGCGCCGCTCTCCAGGTAAGAGGTGACGATATTCCAACCGATGCGCCCCTTGGTCAGGTGATCAAGCGTCGACAATCTGCGGGCGAAAGGATAAGGGTGCTCGAATGACAGCGAGGCGGTCAGCCCGAAGCCGAGATGTTCGGTAACCAGCGCCAGCGGATCGTTAACCGGCACCTGCGTCGCCTGGCGGATCGCCGCGTCGCCGCTGCCGTTAAGCACGTCGTAAATCCCCAGCACGTCGGCGATAAACAATCCATCGAACTTGCCGCGTTCCAGCAGGCGCGCCAGATCGGTCCAATATTCGAGATCCTTATACTGCCAGGAACGGTCGCGCGGGTGCGCCCACAGCCCCGGCGACTGATGGCCGACGCAGTTCATATCAAAAGCGTTAAGACGAATTTCACGTTGCGATGACATAGCGAGCTCCACAATTATCTGCCGGCCACGGGCGGAGCCGGGCCGGATGGGGGTCTTAGGGTGTTAAAAACGGGAATGGACGATCAGTATGCAGCCGGACATCGCGCCAGCAGGTATTGCGCGACGCTTTGGGCGTGTTCCGCCACCTGCGGCAGCCCCATCAGTTCGCCGAAGCGCCCGCGCGCCGCCGGGCCGGCCACCAGCAGGCGCGGGTTGGCAAGGCCGTCGCCGCCGATCGCCTGGCTGTCGGCATTGACCCACAGCCCCAATCCCAGCGGATCGGCGCGCAGCGCCCCCTGCTCCGCCAGCGAACTGAGCAACGGGCTGGCGGCGATCAGGCCGGCATGAGCCGGCCCCGTAGCGATCAACAGCCGCTGCGCCTGCAGCGCCCGCTCTGCGCCCTGGCGCGGCAGAATCGTCAAGCGCACGCCCTGCGGCGTGGGTTCCGCCCGCCGCAGACGAGCGGCCAATACCTGCAGCGTGCCCGCTGCCTGTTGCTCCGTCAGCAGCGTGCTCACCTGCGGCGCAATGCGATAGCGGTGCACGTCCCAATAGGCGCGCAGATGCCGCAGAAAGCGCTGCTGTTCGGTCGGCGTTAACGCTTGCCACAGGCGCTGGCCCTGGGCGCGCACCGCGTCCAACACCGCCTGCCACAGCACCCGTTGCCGAGCGGCGCGCGCCACCTCAAGACGCACCTGCCGCACCCCGTCACGCAGTCCGGATGGCGGGGTAAACGACCACGTCGGGTACTCCCCTTCGGCATTGGCACGCGGCAGCAGGCCGTGACGAGAGAACGCGGTAATCGGCCCGCGATGCCCGCGGCGGTGCAACGCCGCCACCGCATCGGCCATCGTCAGCCCGCTGCCGACGATCGCCAACGATTCATCGGGTTCAATCTCATCCAGCGCCCCCTCCGCCCAGGGATTGGCGATCAAACGCGCGTCGCGCGCCAGTTCCGGGGCGATCTGCCGCGGCAGCGCGGGCGGCGGATGGCTGGTCGCCAACACCACATAATCGCCCCACAGCCGTTCGCCGCCGGCGGTGATGACGGACGCGCCCTGCGCCTGCGGCTGCAGGTGCTGCGCCCGATCGCGCAGGTGCCGCAAGCGGGCCTGGCCCGACTGCGCCGCCTGATGAAAACGTTCCTCGACGTAGCGGCCGAAGGCGCCGCGCTGCGGATAGGCTTTACCGTCGCGCCACAACGCCTGCGGATCGGCCGCCAGCCCGCCGCTCTCGCGGAACCAGCGGTCAAAATCCCCCGCCGGTTCATCCGCCAGCTGCATCCTATCGGCCGGGACGTTGATGCGGTGAGTCGGCTCGGTGGTCGAATACGCCACGCCATAGCCCGGCGCGGCGCGCGGTTCGATCACCGTGACATCCACCGCTCCGCGCGCCAGCTGGATCGCCAGCGCCGCGCCGGTGAAACCGCCGCCGATAACGATAATATGGGCACGCTTCGCCATCAGCCCTCCCGCTGCGCCGGGCCGGGACGACGATCGCCGCCGATGGTTTCGCCAAACGGGCCGGTATTGATCGTGCGAGCCGTCTGATGAGCCGACTGCGCCAGCGGCAGCAGCGGCATCACCAGCTCGGCGAAGCGGTGAGCCTCTTCCAGATGCGGATAGCCGGAAAGGATGAAATTGTCGATGCCCAGCGCCTGATACTCGCGTATGCGCGCCGCCACCTGCTGCGGGTTGCCCACCAATGCGGTGCCGGCGCCGCCGCGCACCAGGCCAACGCCGGCCCACAGGTTGGGGCCGATGCGCAGACTCTCGCGCGAGCCGCCGTGCAGCTCGCTCATGCGGCGCTGGCCGGTAGAGTCCATGCGCGCAAAGATCTGCTGCGCCGCCGCGATGGTGTCGTCATCCAGATGCGCAATCAGTCGCTCGGCCGCCGCCCAGGCTTCGTCTTCAGTTTCGCGCACAATAACGTGCAGGCGAATGCCATAGCTGAGTTTACGCCCCTGCCGCTCGGCGCGCTGGCGCACCGCCGCCAGCTTTTCCGCCACCTGAGCCAGCGGCTCGCCCCAGGTCAGGTAGGTGTCGATCTGCCCGGCGGCGATGTCGATCGCTTCCGACGATGAGCCGCCGAAATAGAGCGGCGGGCCGTTTTCCTGCACCGGCGGGAACAGCAATTCGGCGCCTTCGACGCGAATATGCTTACCGCTGAAATCCACCTTCTCCCCTTGCAACAGCCGTTGATACACCGTGAGAAATTCCTGTGTCACCTCATAGCGTTCGGCATGGCTGAGGAAGATGCCATCCCCTTTGTTTTCCACCGGATCGCCGCCGGTCACCACGTTGATCAGCAGGCGCCCGTCCGACAGCCGATCCAGCGTCGCCGCCATGCGCGCCGCCAGGCTCGGCGGCTGCAGGCCGGGGCGCACCGCCACCAGATAGCGCAACCGGCGGGTGATCGGCGCCAGCGCCGCCGCCACCAGCCAGGAATCCTCGCAGCTTTTACCGGTTGGGATCAGCACGCCGTAATAGCCGAGGTTGTCGGCGGCCAGCGCCACCTGCTGCAAATAAGGCAGGTCCACCGGGCGCCCGCCCTGCGCCGTGCCCAGATAGCGACCGTCGCCGTGGGTCGGCAGAAACCAGAAAACGTTGATGCGATCTTTCACTGACTCAGTCATTTATGCCTTTCCTATATAACTATTTTCATTATTTATCGATAGAAAAACCCTGCTTGGTTATAAAAAGAGAAGCAGGATGCGTGCCACATTGCAGATTTAAAAAAACCAATGCATATCAATATATTGATGAGATATCGACGTCAAAACGCTGCTGCATTGGCAGCAGGCGGCGGCGGAAAGCTGTTGCCAATGCAGCACCGTGCGCCTTTTATCCTCTCGCGGCGGCTCATTGGCTGGGATAAGATTTTTTTCCCCATCGCCGTCAGACAGGAGACGCCCATGTACGATCCCCAACCGTTCGCCGCCGACAAACCGGTGCTGATCGATCCGGCGTCGCTCGCTCTGCAAAGCGTGCTCGATCGGCTGGCTCCCACCGACGCCACTGTGCTGATCGTCGGTGAAACCGGCACCGGCAAAGAAGTGGTGGCGCGCTATCTGCACCACCACAGCGCGCGCCGCCATCAACCTTTCCTGGCGGTCAACTGCGGCGCGCTGACGGAAAGCCTGGCGGAAGCCGAACTGTTCGGCCATGAGAAAGGCGCCTTCACCGGCGCCGTCGGCACTCATCAGGGCTGGTTCGAAGCGGCGGAAGGCGGCACCCTGCTTCTGGACGAGATCGGCGAACTGAACCTGTCGCTGCAGGTCAAGCTGCTGCGCGTGCTGCAGGAACGGGAGATCACCCGCGTCGGTTCGCGCAAACCGCTGAAGATCGATGTGCGGGTCATCGCCGCCACCCACGTCGATCTGGCCGGCGCGATTCGCCAACGGCGGTTCCGTGAAGATCTCTATTACCGCCTGAACGTGGCGGCGGTGACTTTACCGCCCTTGCGCCAGCGGCCGGACGATATTCCGGTGCTGGCCAGACATTTTCTTGCGCTGTACGCCCGCCGTCTGGAACGGCCACTGCCGCGGTTGACGGCGGAAGCGCAGCAGACGCTGCTGGACTACCCTTGGCCCGGCAACGTGCGCGAGCTGGAGAACACGCTGCATAATGCGGTCTTGCTGAGCCAGGAGGGGGCGATCGCCCCGCAGCAACTGCAGCTCACCCATCGCCTGACGGATAACGACGGCGGCGGCGATGACGCCATCGATCGCTTTGTGCAGCAGCAGTTGCAAGGCGACAGCGCGCAGCTTTACCAACGGGTGCTGGATGCGCTGGTGCGCAACGCCTTCGAGCGCAGCGGCGGCAACCAGCTGCAAGCGGCGTCGTTGCTCGGCGTCAGCCGCAATACCCTGCGCACCCATTTGGCGCATCTTGGTTTGATCAAACCGCGCCGTCGCAGCGCCGGCGCACCCGCACATTCGCCGGCCATCGCCGCAGCGCCGCTGCCCGAACGCGAACTGCGCATCGGCTATCAAAAGTTCGGCAACCTCGGGGTGCTCAAAGCGCGGCAAAGCCTGGAACAGCTCTTCGCCACACAGCGCATCAGCGTGCTGTGGAGCGAGTTTCCCGCCGGGCCGCAGCTGCTGCACGCGCTCGACGGCGATGAGATAGACTTCGGCACCACCGGCGAAGTGCCGCCGATCTTCGCCCAGGCACAGGGCAATGCGCTGGTGTACGTCGGTTTTGAGCCGCCGGCGCCGCAGAGCGTGGCGATGGTGGTGCCGCAAGACAGCCCGATACACAGCGCCGCCGATCTGCGCGGCAAACGCATCGCGCTCAACAAAGGCTCCAACGTGCACTATTTATTGCTGCAGATGCTGGACGAACAGGGATTGACGTTGAACGATGTGCGTATCGTCTACGCGCCGCCGAAGTATCCGCTGTCGGCGACCGACCTGCAGGCGGTGGACGCCTGGATGATGTGGGATCCGCTGCTCAGCGACGCGCAGCGCAGCGGGGAACTGCGCGTGATCGCCGACGGCACCCAGCGAGTGCTCAATCAGCAATTCTATCTGGCGCGCCGCGACTTCGCCGAGCGCTCGGGCGATCTGTTGCAGCCGCTGATGCAAGCATTGCAGCACACCGGCCGCTACATTGCCGCGCAGCCGAGAGAAGCCGCTCGTCACCTTTCCGACGAACTGGGGCTGGCGAGCGCCTCGCTGGAACTCGCGCTGTCGCGCCGCAGCCACGAGATCCGCGCCATGGATTTGCAGGTGATCCGCCAGCAGCAAAGCATCGCCGACCGCTTCTACGCCCTCGGGCTGCTGCCCAGAGCGATCGCCGTGCGCGAGGCGGTCTGGCCGCTGGGATCTTAGCCTGGCTTCGGGGGCGCAGTATCGGCCGCCCTTTCTCCTCTCGCATAAACTCATTCCGCCGTCAGAGCCGGGCGGTAATGCCAATGCCGCAAAGACATTTTTAGGTAAAATATACTGCCGATGTCAGTGCTAGGATTAATTCGCTATCATTTTATGTGCACTTTCAATTAACGTTACCCTGTTATTTTCGCATTCGCCGGTCGTCCGACCGGCTTTTTTATTTCCTTTCCTCGCCTGCCAAAAATATCTCTTTTTGGTAAAAAAAAGCGCAGCAGGCGGGGTTAAATAGCAACCGCATAGCCTTATTTACCGTGTAGAGGTCGTGCATCTCAGAGAGATTTCGATGTTTCATTGGCCGGCGTTAATCGCCGGCTTTTTTTATCTTCATTTCATGATGCCTGCACGTCACGGCCCCCAGTCTTATTGTAAAAGAGGATGTGCGTATGCCGGGCCAATTGCTCCGTGAAATAACACTTTTCGGTAAAGAAAAAAACCAAACACGCGCTATTATTTAATTGTAGTATTGTCATACCTATTGAATACCCCATGCTTACCGACCCTCGCGGTCGGTTTTTTTTCTTCCTCGCCAACCGTTCCGTTGACGGAAACAGGCTTATGGGGGGGTGACGGGAGGGCGCCATCAAAATATCGATGGCATAACCAAAGCTTTCCGTTGTGATCAGGCAACCTTCTGCCGCGCGCGATAAACAAAGCTCATTTTATCGGGATGAAATACCACATGCTGACGTTTTCCTTTTCACCTGGGCAGTGATCGTGAATTTTAAAGATTACGCTTTGCGTGATGAAGATATCCTGGGAAGCCAACACCCCCTCATAGAGCGATAGGATGAACTCGTTTTCGCTCATCTTCTTTTCATTGCGTCTGATCGCAATGTACTTTGCCGATGCGTTGTACAGGCTACAGGTTATTGGATTCTTTACGTTTACCTTCATCTGCCCCCGGCTGATTACCGGTGAAAGCAGTTGCACGATCCTTTTTTTCTCGTAATACTCATGCAAATTCAAGTACACGATGCTGCTGGGGAAAGGCTCTTTATCGAAGCCAATAATCGGTTGATAATTGAGAAAAGGCCAATCGCGCAGAGTTCTGAATGTTCTCGGCGGGCAACCGAATTGATTTGAAAACGCACGGCTAAATGATTGCTGAGAACTAAATCCGGAAAGCAACGCGATTTCATAGATCTTCAGATCGGTACATTTCAGCAATAACGTCGCGCGGCTTAGTCTGCGCTTTCTGATATAAGTGCCTATCTTCATCCCTTCATACAAATAGAACATCCGCTGTAAATGCCCGATGGAATACCCTGACTTAATGGATAGCGCCCTTATTGATACATGGCTTTGTGTATCAATGGCTTTTTCAATGATAGCGATTATCTCATCTAAAATATTGCGTCTGAACTTGTTAGAACAATCCATAGTAAAGCCTGTCATCTTGCTATTTTTATTATTGAATGCATCTCTCTTCTTGCGGAACCAAAAGCTGTCCGACTTGCTTTCTTTCGAAGAATGGCATTCCCATATCCGTTAAAATATATCCACGCATCACATTGCAAAAAAAATCATTTCCAGGGCGAAAGATGCCGATTCACCTCTCGCACAAGATGAGATTCACAAAGAAGTCGTGTGGAAAAACGCTGATAAACCACGGACGCCAAGACAGAACAACGCTCAGCGTTTATTCTGCCTCAAAAAGCGCGGGCCACAGCCAGAAGATAAATAGCAAACGCTATTTATCGTGAAAATAAAGCATATATACGCTTCTCTGAATATCATTACCCTTGACGCCCCCCTGGATTAACCATCATTTAATTACGCAATGCCTTGCCTGCCTATTTTCCGCTTAACCACCCACTCTTAAACATAGAATAGTTAATTATTCCGATTCGAAAAGATGTTACTGTCAATAAATTGACAGCCATATAGAGTTTTTATCTATCAATGAGCAAAAATCGTTCTCCCTTCACCTTGGAACCCCAATAAAAATCAATAAAAATCAATAAAAATCAATAAATTAACAAAATCAAAAATGCCCCCCCTTCACGTTCGACTTCTTGCCATACGCGGCTATTTGGTAAATGACACTTTTAAGTACATTTTTTTTAATTTACCGCGTTAATATTGCAAGCGTTCTATACTCAGGATATTGCCTAAAAGAACGGATAAATTGGGGGCTTATCGCTGAATACCGATAACGCGTTATTTTACCCAACGCAACCATTAGGCAGTTAACTAAAAGGGAGCTCCTGCATGTTTATAACCAAAGTCATTGAGGAGCTGCTCGCCTGGGTGGAAGAAAGTGGGTTCAATGAGAAGCTCACCGTTGAGATGCTGTCAGAAAAAAGCGGATATTCACGCGGGCATATCCAAAAAGCGTTTAAAGATGAAACAGGGATGACTTTCGGAAGCTATGTGAGGGGCAGAAAACTCATTCGCGCCGCATTTATGTTGAAAGCGACGAACCTCTCTATTTCCGATATCGTTAAAACGCTAAATTTTCAGTCATATCAATCATTTGAACGAGCCTTCCGCAAGCAATTCAGAACCTCGCCGATGCAGTATCGCAAAAGTAAATCGTGGGACGTGTCCTCCGCCATCCCATTGCTGTTTCTCGACGGCATTCCCGAGCATCGCTATGTGCACCTGCCAAAGTTTTTCGACGATTCAGGGGATGGCGTTGATGCAGAAATATATCACTTCCATCCTGCGGTTTCCGCGCTGCGATTGGCGGCAATTGATAACATGAAAAAAACGGATAGCGGCGTGATTAACTTTTTCAATTTTGGCGCGAGCATCAAGAAAGAGAATTACGTCAGCATCTATTTGAAGACCCTCTATATTTCAGAAGAAGACTGTCTTGGCAGCGTGCTTGCCTCCCTGGCCGACGCCCAGGGAAAAAAAGACATGCAACTTTTTGCAGAGTTCAGTTTTGACGGCGCAAGCGATGAGGCGCAAAAATTCACGCAAAGTATCTACACCAAATCATTCCCGATAAATAAAGTTGGCATGATCGATCGCTTTCTCATTGAAATCATCACCCCCAAAGGCGGCGATAGAATAGAGATGAAGACCTATATCCCCATTGTCTTCCCTATCAAGCACAGAGAGAAAGAGGTAGCGCCTGGGCCAGAGCGCTAACCTTGTCACTATCGGCGTTGCTATTTATTAAAAAGGGTAATTATTTATATTTATCAATAAAGAGTCATGATGAATTTAGGCTCAAAACCACTCATTATCCACTCGCCGCAAAGCACCAACTTTAAGACTTATCTAATTGGAAAACGCGTCAATACCTCCCTAAAGATCGCGCCAAGATGAGATTTTCTCGCCCCCACAAGGAATAACCGCTTATCCGTTAAGCGTTGACTTCGATATGACTTACGTACCAAAACATTAAATATCAATGTGTTACCCACATTTGCTTTTTGTGCGACTGATTGGGCAACTTGTTGTTTTTATTACATTTTCATTAAATACCCTGCCTGAGCGCAACCGGCATTCTTCGCTTTATCCCGCCCGCACGCTTGTAGACATCCCCAGGTAGTGACGATATTTTATTTCCACGAGACTTATTTTTACGGGTGCTATCAATATGCCTTAAACAAGAATAAAGCGCGTCAGGAAAATAGAATTATGAGTATCCAAGCATGGTCTAAAAACCTAAAAAAACACTATCCTAATGTTAATGTTGAAAAAGTCACCGTCGGCGAACGCGGGAAAGGTTATATTGTCTATGTCGATGGGGAAAGAATGGCATTGAATCATTTTTTTCGCCGCTTCTATCGACACCGGCTTGATAAAGAATGACGTTTCACCCTGAACTCAACGCAGGGTAAACCTCTACGCAACCTCGTGATTAAAAGCAGTTCCGCATTCATCATCACTCTAAATAATTAGTCCAGAGAGGCTCTTTCATTCAATGCGCTTATCACTGCTATAAAATATCGGATTGCACAGCGCCCCCACAACCGTATCTCTGCGAGACGGTTACAACCCGGTATTAAATAAAAATGTTGATGGTTATTTTTATCGCGCGCGTTCTGTCATCGCCCAATAAAAAACCCTTATCTTGGTCTGGCGACGGATCCAAGCCGCAATGGCCACTGTTGAAATGGATATCAAAACGACAACTCAATGCCCCTAAAGCGTTAAAGAATAAAAAGTCTCAAGGCGGGAAATGCCTTGCCTTTCGCGCCTGCATTTTCACGCGTTGGCAGCGATGGGATGGTGATCCAATGTGGATTTAAAAGTCAAAGGAAAACATATGATTAGAACATCGTTTGGTAAGAGAGCCGCAATAATCACGTTCTTTTGCTTGCTGGTTTTTTCTGGCGTCGCGTTAACCGTGGGGGGAATTTGGCTGATCGCCCTCGGCGGATCGTTCTACTATGCCATTACCGGGATAGGCTACATCGCCGCCGCAGTGCTGGTCCTCAAGCGCAGCAAATCGGCTTGTTACTTAACCGGCCTGCTGTTTTTGATGACGTTGTTGTGGGCGCTTTGGGAATCGGGGCTTAACTACTGGGCATTGTTCCCTCGCCTGCTGGTGCCCGCCGGCCTCTCTATTATCGCCGCGTTTTTACTTCCCTCATACCTGCACGGCGCCAAGAGTCAAAAGCAGGCTTACATCGCCGGTTCGGCATTATCCGTGGCCTTTGTCGCTTTCTTTATCGGCGCCTTCTTTCCCCATGGCGAAATTACCCCTGCTGGCGACGTGACGTTTATCGAGAGCAAAAGCGACAATGCGCCTGCCGATTGGAGCGCCTATGGCCGCACGACGGAAGGAACGCGCTACGCGCCGTTCAATCAGGTGAACCGTTCAACCGTCAAAGACCTGAAACTCGCCTGGGTTTATCGCACCGGCGATTTCCGGCCGGGCGTGGACCAAAACACCCCGCTCGCGATTGATGATGTGGTGTATAGCTGTACGCCCAACGGTCTTATCACCGCTATCGATGCCGATACGGGTAAAGCGCGCTGGAAATTTGACTCGCATTCCACCTCCCCCGTTTGGCAACGCTGCCGCGGGCTTGGCTACTACAAAAATGAAGATATTGCGCCAGGCGCGCTGTGCGAGAAAACGATCGTTCACACCACGATCGATGCCCGCCTCATTGCGCTGGATGCCAAAACGGGCCAGAAATGCCCCGCCTTCGGTCAAAACGGTGAGGTGAATCTCGGCCAGCATATGGGGGAAGTCAAACCGGGTTATTACTTCCAAACCTCGGCGCCGACCATCGCCAGAGGGAAGATTATCGTCGGCGGCTGGGTTATCGATAACGTAATGAAAGGCGAGCCCTCCGGCGTCATCAGGGCGTTCGACGCCAAAACCGGCAAGTTGGACTGGGCGTGGGACTTAGGCAACCCGGGCATCACCAAGGCTCCGCCTGCCGGAAGCACCTATACGCGCGGCACGCCGAATATGTGGACCACCGCCGCCTATGACGACAAATTAGGCTTGTTGTATGCGCCGCTTGGCAATGCAACGCCCGACTATTACGGCATGAATCGCCCGGAAAATTCGGATGCGTACAACTCTGCCCTGGTCGCCATTGATATTGAAACAGGCCGTGAGCGCTGGAAATTCCAAACCACGCATCACGACATTTGGGATTATGACCTCGCATCCCAACCCGCGCTGGTGGACGGTTTTGATGAGCAACATCGCCCGGTGCCCGCCCTTTTGCTCGGCACCAAACGCGGGCAGATTTTCTACCTGAACCGGGAGACCGGCAAACCGCTGGCGCAGGTTGAAGAGAAAGCCGTGCCGACCCAAGGCGCCGCAGAGGAAGAGCGCCTCTCGCCAACCCAGCCGTTCTCCGTCGGCATGCCGACCATTGGCGCCGAACGCCTGACCGAAGAAAAAATGTGGGGCACCACCCTGTTTGACCAGATGGCCTGCCGCATCCTGTTCAAACAGATGAATTACCAGGGCGACATGACCCCGATCGGCACCCGCCCAACGCTCGAGCAGCCCGGCAATTTAGGCGGACTCAACTGGGGGAGCATGTCGATTGATCCTGTGAACCATCTGGCTTACATGAACGATGTGCGCATCCCGAATGTGTTTTGGTTAGTGGCGCGCGACAACTATGAACGCGTCGCGAAACAGTACCCGCAAAAAGTGATCGATGGCCACGGGTCTTCTCCCATGATCGGCACGCCATACGGCATGATCACGTTGATGTGGATGTCGCCGCTCGAAGTGCCTTGCAACCAACCCCCTTACGGCACGATCACCGCCGTCGATTACAAAAACAAAAAGATTGCCTGGCAGATACCGGCCGGCACCGCCGAAAAAATGGGGCCACTGGGCATCAGATCGCATCTGCCGATGCCGGTTGGCATGCCCACCTACGCGGGCACCATGACGACCGCCGGCGGCCTGGTCTTCTTCGCCGGCTTCCAGGACTATTATCTGCGCGCCTATAACAGCAGCACCGGCAAAGAAGTCTGGAAATATGCGCTGCCGGTCGGCGCGAGCGCGACGCCGATGAGCTACGTTTCGCCTAAAACCGGCAAGCAATACATCGTTATTGTGGTCGGCGGCGCCGCGCATTCGTCAGAAACCGGCGATTACGTGATGGCGTTTGCGCTGCCTTAACCCTTTGCCCCGTTTGCCTGCGCCATCCCACAGGCAAGCGGGGCGAAGACCGGCCTTGCTCAACTGCGCTTTCTTTATCGACAGCGGCCGCCATGGCCGCTGCTTAGCCTTGGCCGACGAGCCCGCCTGAGGGGCGGCATGCAGAAAAACCGTTTGATAACGGCGAGAAAAATTAAATCCACAAAAGGTTCACGATGGAAACATTCTTCACCATATTGATCTTATTGCTCACCGTCTCGTTGTCCGGCGTCGTGACGCGCATATTGCCCTTCCAAATCCCGCTTCCGCTGATGCAAATCATCGTTGGCGCCGTCTTGGCCTGGCCGCAGTTTGGGTTGCATATCGACTTCAATCCCGAGCTTTTCTTGATGCTGTTTATTCCCCCGCTGCTGTTCGCCGACGGTTGGAAAACGCCGGCGCAAGAGTTCATCCATTACGGCAGAGAAATCCTTTGTCTGGCCTTGGTGCTGGTGATCATCACGGTCGTCGGGGTGGGTTATCTGATTCACTTCCTGCTCCCGTCAATCCCCCTCGCCGCCGCGTTTGCCCTGGCCGCCGTTCTGTCGCCAACGGACGCCGTGGCGCTGTCCGGCATCGTCGGTAAAGGACGCATGCCCAAACCCGTGATGAGCGTGATCGAAGGGGAGGCGTTGATGAACGACGCCTCCGGTTTGGTTTCCCTCAACTTCTCCATCGCTGTCGCGCTCGGCGCGATGGCGTTTACCCTGGAGAGCGCCTTTCTGACCTTTCTGCAGGTATCGATTGGTGGGGTGCTGTGCGGCATCATTATTGTTTTTCTCTACAATCAAATGGTTAAGTTCATCCATAAATGGATGTATAACGATTCCGCCACTCAGATTATTTTCTCGCTGTTACTGCCCTTTTCCTGCTATCTGATTGCGGAAAGAATCGGCGTATCCGGCATCCTGGCCGCCGTCAGCGCCGGCATGATGATTGGCCAATCCAAAGTGAATCGCAGCATGCCGCTGGTGCGTTTACGCACCAATAATATTTGGGAAATGCTCGAGTTCGTGTTTAACGGCATGGTGTTTATTCTGCTTGGGCTGCAGCTGCCAGGCATCTTGAACTTCACCGTGGCGCAAACCGGTATCGATCATTCCATCAGCCTGGAGACGCTGCTGGCTTACGTGGTGATCATCTATTTTAGTTTGATCGCCGTGCGTTTGATTTGGCTGTGGCTGATGAAGGTCGGCAGCGCGACCCTGATGCGCAAAGATCCGCTGTTATTTTCGAAATTCAGCACGCGCGATCTGTTCGTCGCCGCCTTTGCCGGGGTGCGAGGGGCGGTGACCCTGGCGGGCGTGCTGTCAATTCCGCTGTTTTTATTGGATGGCTCGCCATTCCCGGGGCGGTATCAGCTGGTGTTTATCGCCTCGGGGGTCATCTTGCTGTCGATCGTCGTCGGCATCGTCACGCTGCCCTTCCTGTTGCGCGGCAATTTGCCGCCGGAAGAAGATCAGGAAGAGGCTTTCTCCGTTTCAGAAGCCTTGGCGAGCGCGGCGACCAAAGCCGTTAACGAAACCAAGGAAAAGCTGCTCGTCGCCCCGCCGGACGACGCCACGCCGGAGCTGATTGAAGAAACGACGCGGCGGATGCTGGACGTGCTGCAACGTAAAATTCTGACCAAAGAAGACGTTAAGAATATCGTGGCGCTGAAGCGGCTGGAAAAGCAGCTGTACTTAGCCTCGTTGCACGCGGAAAGAGAAGAGCTGTACCGGCTGCGCCGCATGAAGAAAATCAGCCATGAGAAACAGAGAAAGCTGCTGCATCGCATTGATATTACTGAGGTGCTGATCGCTGAAGACAGCGTTTAAACGAGGAGATGAAGGCGGTTCGCCCCCCGCCTTCGGCGCGCGGTTGCCGGCCCAAAGCCGCAATCGCGCACCGCAACCGAACGGGAGCTCACTCCACGCCCGCCGTTCGGCTATCTGTGGTACCACGCCTTGAAATACTTCAAAAAGCTGTAGGACACCGCGTAAACGCCGGTCACGGCCCCGACCCGGCCCGCTTTCCAGGCGCCGCTGAAAACTTAAGTATTTAGAATATTGGCTGCCCTGTCATTCCCTGGATGATGGCATCGGACTACTTCATCAATTTCAATGAAATCAAATAGAAAGGTAAATTAAACACGGGCGTTCACCGCACCGGCTCACGCGCTGGCGGGCGCCGATCGCGAGAGCGGCGCTTGGCGGCGCCTTGGTTTTGTTATAACGTATCAAAAAAACAAGTAAAGGGAAGACGACGATGAAAATCCAGCTGTCGCTGTTGTTTCTCAGCCTGCTGGCCGGCAAGGCCGCAGCGTTTCAGTCGAAAGTGCCCGAACCGCGCCCGGAGCAGGCGCGGGTGGCGGAACAAAACATCGAAAATCTGTTTTACGGCTTTCACGCCATGGACGCCCAGCCGGTGAGCATCGGCAGCTGCGCGGCGGTGCCGGTAGCGGGATGCCAATGCGCATTCTGCACCCAGCTGCGGCAGGCCGGGCGCTGAGCCGCCCCCTTATTCAACCCAGCTCATATTGCACGTTCAATTGCCCTTTCTTCATCTTTAGGCCGGTAATCGCGATCGCGCCCACCTCGCCCAGCGCGGCGACATGGGTGCCGCCACAGCCGTAGGCGGGCAACTCGCCGAAGCCGACCTGGCGCAGGCCGTCCACCGCCTGCTGGCGGCGCGGCAGATCGGCGGCGATCAAACGCATCAGCTCCGCCTGCAAAAAGTCCACTTCTATCGTCTGCGCATCCGATCCCGGCGCGAAAGTGATGCGCCCTTCCCCCGGCCAATGATGCGCCTTGACCGGCCGCCAGCCCCGGGTTTCGCCCAACCAGCCGATCAGATGCCCAGCGGAGTGCCAGCGGGCGTGCAGCCGACGCTGCGCTTCATCGATTTGCATCGTAACCGGCCCGTTCGGCAGCGGCGCGGCGGTAAAGTGCACCACGGTATCCCCCTGCTGCTGCACCCGCAGCACGGTAACGTCGCCTAACGCCCCCACATCGGAAGGTTGGCCGCCGCCCTGCGGGTGGAACAGCGTGGCGTCCAGTTCCACGGCGTAAGCGCCCGCCTCGGCCGGCGCACAGCTCAACACCCGCGCCTGGCCCTGTAAATCGTCGCTGTAGTAATAACGTCGCTCGGTCATCATTTTTTCTCCTCGGTTCGGAGAGCCATTATATTCATGCCATAATCGGAGGATAATCCGCCGCCATCACAATGGACTTTTGCGTCATGAGCACAAATCTTTCTTACACGCTGTTGGCCGAAATGGCCGTTTTCGTTCAGGTGGTAGAGAGCGGCAGCTTTTCCGCCGCCGCCCGCAAGCTGGGCGCTTCGCCTTCCGCCGTCAGCCGCAGCGTGGCGAAGCTCGAACAGGCGTTGACGCTGCAGCTGCTGCACCGCACCACCCGCAAACTGCGGCTGAGCGAAAGCGGTGAAGAGGTGTTTGCGCACTGCCGCACCCTGCTGGCGGCGGCCGACGCGGTCATGGCGATCGGCGGGCGCGGCGCCGCGGAGCCCGAAGGGCTGGTCAGCGTCAGCGTACCCAAAGCGGTGGGCCGCTTCGTGCTGCATCCGCACATGCCGGAGTTCCTGCGCCGCTACCCGAAGGTGGACGTGAGGCTGCGGCTGGAAGATCGCTACATGGATTTGATAGACGATCGGGTCGATCTGGCGCTGCGCATTACCGATCGCCCCTCGCCCGGGTTGATCGGCCGCCAGTTGATGAGAATAGACCATCTGCTGTGCGCCACGCCGCACTACCTGGCGCAGCACGGCACACCGCAGCATCCGCACGATCTGGCGGCGCACAGCTGCATCTATCTGGGGGAAACGCCGAGCGACGCACAATGGAAATTCCGCCGCAGCGGCAAAACGGTGACGGTCAACGTGCGCGGCCGCTACGCCGCCAACCACACCGGCGTGCGGCTGGACGCGGTGAAACGCCATATCGGCATCGGCAGCCTGCCGTACTTTACCGCCCGCCAGGCGCTCGACGACGGCGAGATCGTGCAGGTGTTGCCGGAATGGGATTTTCTCAGCAGCTATCACGGCGGCCTGTGGTTGCTCTACGCGCCCAACCAGTATCTGCCGCCCAAACTGCGGGTGTTTATCGACTATCTCGTCGCCTGCCTGGCGCAGGAGCCGCAGCTAAAGCGCCTTGCGTAGCGTGATGTTGATGCGGTGCGGCCCCACCAGCGAGTGGTAGCCTTCCTTGACCGGCAGGATGCCGTGAAAACAGAGCCGAGATGGGCCGCCCCACACCACCACATCGCCGTGCGCCAGCGGAATGCGCCGCGCCCGGTCGCTGCGCTGCAGGCCACCGAACTGAAACACCGCCGGCAGCCCGAGCGACACCGAGACGATCGGCGCGCCGAAGTCGTGTTCGTCTTTATCCTGATGCAGCGACAGCTTGCTGCCCGGATCGTAACGGTTCATCAGGCAGGAATCCGGCACGAAGGGGCCGAAGCCCGCCTGCTGCGCAGCTTCGTCCGCCAGCGCCATCAGGATCGGCGGAATGGCCGGCCAGCGTTTGCCGCTGCGCGCGTCGCGTTCCGAATAGCGGTAGCCCCGGCTGTCGCTGGTCCAGCCGTTGCCGCACCAGCTCATCGCCACCGACATCACGTGCCCGCCGGGGGTGGTCAAATGCCGCCACGGCACCTGCGCCACCACGCCCTGCACCGCCGCCAGCAGTGCCGGCCCGTGATCGCGCACGAAGCCGTGCATCACCACCGCGCCGGGGGCGATCTCTTCGCGCCACGGCGGCGGCAGCGCGTCTTCAAAAAGATCGATTGTCATCGCCAAAGCCTGTATGAATACACAGTATCCATTGTAACCCGCCGCCGCCGATTGTCCAGCGCCCGGCGGCGCCATTGTTGTTGGCGGCAAATTTCTCTACAGTAGCCGCCATAAAATCAATCACTCACCAGGAATGCGTGTGATTAAGGGCATCACTCTTTCAGTCGTCGCCTCCATCTTGTTCGGCGCGATGTATTACTTCACCTCTACCCTCACCCCGCTGAACGGCGAGCAGGTCTACGGCTGGCGCACGCTGCTGACGCTGCCGTTCCTGACGCTGTTCATGGCGCTGTCCGGCGATTGGCGCAAGGTGGGCGACACGCTGGCCTGGATCGGCCAACGGCCGCCGCGTCTGCTGGGCCTGCTGCTCACCTCGGCGCTGCTGGGGGTGCAGCTGTGGCTGTTCCTGTGGGCGCCGCTGCACGGCAAGGCGCTCGACGTATCGCTCGGTTATTTTCTGCTGCCGCTGACGATGGTGCTGGTGGGCCGTTTGATTTACCGCGATCGGCTGTCGCTGCTGCAAAAACTGGCGGTGGCATGCGCCATGGTGGGGGTGGGCAATGAGCTGTATCAGGCGGGTGGCGTGTCGTGGCCGACGCTGGTGGTGGCGCTGGGTTATCCGCTCTACTTTATTTTGCGGCGGCGTTTCGGCACCGACAATCTCGGCGGGCTGTGGTGCGAGCTGGCGCTGATGCTGCCGGCTGCGGCCTGGTTCGCCTTCGGCGACGGTGGCGCCGCGGCGTTGCAGATCAATGCCGAGCTGTATTGGCGCATTCCGCTGCTCGGCGTCATCAGCGCCGTGGCATTGGTGTGCTACATCCTCGCCAGCCGCCTGCTGCCGTTCAGCCTGTTCGGCCTGCTGAGCTATGTGGAACCGGTGCTGCTGGTGATCGTCGCGCTGCTGCTCGGCGAGAGCATCAGCCAAAGCGAGTGGCCAACCTATCTGGCGATCTGGCTGGCGGTGCTGCTGCTGGCGGCGGAAGGTGCGCAACACCTGCTGCGCCGCCAGCGGGTCTGACTCAGGCGGCCAGCGTGGCGCCGCCGTCGATCACGATATCCTGCATGGTGATGTGGCTGGCCAAGTCGGAGGCCAGGAACAACACCGCGTTGGCGATCTCGTCCGGGCGGGCGATTTTACCCAGCGGGATCCCCAGTTTGAACAGCTCGGGGAAGCCGGCGATGGTGCGCTGCTGTGCATCGTCGGTCTGCCACATGCCGCGCTGCATCGGCGTGTCGGTCGAGCCCGGCGACACCAGATTGCAGCGCACGCCGAACGGCGCCATCTCCAGCCCCACGCAGTGGTTCAGGCTGGTCAGCGCCGCCTTGGAGGCGCAGTAGGCCGCCATCTGCGCGCGCGGCACGTGCGCGGCGTTGGAGCCGATGCTGACGATCGCGCCGCTGCGCTGCGCCTTGAAGTGCGGCAGCACGGCGCGGAACAGGTAAAACGCCCCCGAGGCGTTGACGTTGATGCACTGGTGCCAGTCATCCACGCTCAGATCTTCAGTATTGCCCATGCGCAGAATGCCGGCGGCATTGACCAACACGTCCAGTCGCGGGTTTTCCGCCAGCTGTTGGCGGCACACCGCCTCCACCTGCTCCGGCCGGCTGATGTCCAGCGTCACGCAAGGGTAAGGCAGATCCGGGTTGGCGAACTCGCGGTCAAACCCCACCACCTCGGCGCCCTGCGTCAAAAAATGCCGGGCGATCTGCTCGCCGATGCCGCGCGCCGCGCCGGTCACCCACACGCGTTTGCCGGTGAAATCCATCTGAATGCTCATGCGCGCACCGCCATCCGGGCGCACAGCCGGGTCATGTTGTTGTTCATCGTTGTCTCCTGCGAAAAGCATATGATGCGGCGTGCTGCGCCGCAAAGTGGCCCTACAGCGCGCCGCTGTTAAGGCCGAAAGCGTTGAGCATGGTGCCCAGTTTGGCGGCGGTTTCCATCCACTCGGACTGCGGCGTCGAGGCGGCGACGATCCCCGCGCCGGCGAACAGCCGCACCCGGTTGCCGCGCAGCAGGCCGCTGCGGATGACGATCGCCCACTCGCCGTCGCCGTTGGCGTCGCACCAGCCGACGATGCCGCTGAACAGGCCGCGATCGTGCGGCTCCAGATCGGCGATCAGCTGGCGGGCGCTCTCGGTCGGGAAGCCGCACAGCGCCGGCGTCGGATGCAGCAGGCAGGCCAGCTGCATCACGTTGAGCGCCGGATTCAGCAACTCGCCGCGAATGCGGGTGGACAGGTGCCACATGGTGCCGGTGCTGAGCAGCGACGGGCCGCTCGGCACGCTCAGGCTGGCGCACAGCGGCGCCAGGCGCCGACGAATGTCGTCGATCACCAGTTTGTGTTCGTATTTGTCTTTGGTCGAGCGCATCAGGCGCTCGCTGCCGAGGCGATCCTGCCGCGCATCGTCCTGACGGCGCGCCGACCCCGCCAGCGGATTGGTGTGGATCTCGCCGCCCTGCTTGCGGATCAGCAGCTCCGGGCTGGCGCCGAGCAGCACGCCGCCATCGGCCAGCGGCAGGGAGAAGTGGTATCCGGTCGGGTTCTGCACCATCAGGTTATTGAGGATTTGGTGGCCCGCCACCGGCTGCTCCAGCTCGATGTCGAGGATGCGCGACAGCACCGCCTTGTCCAGCTTGCCTTGTTTGAAGCGGCTGACCGCTTCCGCCACCGCGTGCTTGAAGCGCGGCTCGTCCGGAATGCTGGTGCAGGCGACCAGGCGATGCGGCTGTTGCAGCATCGGGCGCGCGGCGCGGGTAAAGCTGTCGTTGGCGACAAACTGGCAGTTTTCAGGCACGTACAGGCTGGAAGGCCGGCGCGTATCGAACGGAATGGCGCCCACCACCACCGGTGCCGCCTGGCCGGCGGCGTTGGCGCGCGCCAACGCCTGGCGGATATGCTGCGCCAGCGCGCTGTCTTCCTGCTCGCCGCCGAACGCCGGCGTCTCAATGCGCTCGAACACGCCGCTGGCGGAGAGGGAACGGAATTCGGACCGGTACAAAAAGGTCGATTGTTCGGCGTACGCAAACCCGGGGAAGGTTTGGTTTTCTGTCGTCAGTGTCGCCACAAGACCACTCCTTTGTTGCGCCTCACCAATGATAATGTTTATGCGAATAGTTATCATTAGCTGTAAAGGGATGGTAAATTACACCGGTTCCCCACCGTGGGTCAATCTCCGATGAATGAATCTTTCCGCCCGCTGCGTCAAATCCGCGTTACGGCACGGAAAGAAATAACACATTGTTATTATTGTATTTTAGCAAAAAATAAAGGTCGTGACGTCGTCACCTTCACGCCAAAAATGCCCGCTGAACCGGCGCCCGGCGGCGCAATGCGGCGTCAATGTCTTAAGCAGCTCTAATACGAACGTCTGCCGCTGCACATCCACGGCCGTCATGCGCGCATCAAGAAAATCGAAGTAACAACGCACCTGCGGATACAGCGCCTTAAACAGGCTCTCTTTGGCGGAAAACGTCAGCGTCAGCAGCGCGTTGAACGGCAGCGTTTCGCCTAGCAACGCCTCGCGCTCCGCCGGTGAAACGATCGCGCTCCACAGCTCCTCAGCTCGCTCCACGGACAGCAACGTCTCCACGTCCAGCCCAACGCTGCCCAGCCCGCTCTCGCGGTGCACGGCGCACAGCGCGGTATGCGAATTATGGCTCAACGCCCCGGCAATGCCCGGCGGCCACTGCGGCGCGCGGTCTTCGCCGCGCGCCAGGGTGAAGTCGGCGAAACCGAGTGGCGCCAGCAGCTGGCGCGCCAGAACACGTCCGGCCAGATACTCCGCACGGCGTTTCGGCACCGCGCGCGCCAGATGGTCCGGCAACGTAAAACCTGCCTCGGGATAACTCTCGTCGCGGTAATCCGCCAGCGCAAAATGGCAGCGCGCCACCTGGCCCGGATAACCGTCCGGCGTGAAAAATTCGATATTGCGGATAAAAGTGGGCAACGGCGGTATCCATGATAAGCAGGCAGGCTGATGATGTTAGCCCCCGAAACGGCCTGCAACAATGACCCTGGGCAAAATAAATGGCGTTAAGT